>DBOL01000115.1:0-32207 GCA_002299555.1 Candidatus Aminicenantes bacterium UBA647 | reverse complement strand
AAAAAAGGAACCGTCCCCAAAATGTTAACTTTTTTAAATTTAGAATTTTAAAAGGTACCTGTCCCCTTTTGAGATTCTTGAAAGGGGAAGGGGATTGTGATAATCTTATCAAAATCCAGAGGAGGGAAAATGGATAATAAGAAACTTGAAAAGGGAGATAGCGTTCCCGATTTTACAATAAAAGATCAAAATGACAGTGATTTTGTTCTAAGCAGTTTGAAGGGGAAATGGATAGTGTTATATTTCTATCCCAAAGATAATACCCCCGGGTGTACAACAGAAGCAATAGAGTTCTCAGAAATAAAGAGCGCCCTTCAGAAAAAAGGTGTTGAGGTTTTAGGCGTAAGCCCTGACTCAGTTAAGAGCCATAAGAATTTTATTGACAAAAAAGACCTGACAATAACACTTTTAAGTGATCCTGATCATGATGCCCTTATGAAGTACGGTGTTTGGCAATTGAAAAAAAATTATGGAAGAGAATATTATGGAGTTGTAAGATCCACATTTATAATATCACCTGAGATGAAGATCGCACACTCCTGGAAATCAGTTAAGGTCAAAGGGCATGTTGAGGCAGTTGACAATAAACTTAATGATCTGATGAACGGATAGTTCCGCTGGAACTTTTAATCTGACGGACTCCCCGGATCATCTTCCTTTTTTTTTATTTTTTTCAATTCTTCTTCAATAGCTTTTTTCTCTTTTATAAGTCGTTCTATTTCTAATTTGTATTTCTCCAGACGTTCCTGTCTTTTCTTGTCTAAAGCCCTATGGCGCGTCTTGTCCTCTCTCTTCAGGAGTGCCTCCTCCTTCAGTTTCATTTCCCTCTGCAGTTCAAGTTCTTCTTTCATCTTCAATTGTTGCTGTTTCTCCATCCAGAATTTTGCATCGGATAATTTCATTTTAAAATCATCAAGAAGGCGGGTTTTGTAAGTGAGCGTGGAGGGGGTAACTTCTGATTCGATCATTTTACCTTTTCTTATCAGTTTGACCTTGATTTTATCTTCTGGTCGGACATGGCTTAGTGATTTAGCAAGATCGGAAACCCTCACCAGCTTCACACCATTGGAGTTTACCAGAATATCTCCGACCTTGAATTTTATATGATCAGATTTCTTGTGAAGATTTATTTTTGACACCAGGAGTCCGTTCCCTGATTTAACTTTGAATTCCTTTGCCAGTTCACGGGTCAGAGGAATAACATCAATTCCCAGTCCAAGTGCTCCGGAGAATTCAAAAGTGTAATTTTGGATTCTAGGCATTGATTCAATCAACTCGGGCACTTTTGAGATCCTGCCGGAAAACTTATTCTCTTTTATCCTGAGAAGGGTTTTCTCTCTGATCTTGAGCTCAGCAAGTTTTACGTTAACCTTTAGTTGCTTCCCCTTTCTGTCCAGCGATACAACTATTTTATTCCCGGGTCTCAACATTGTAATACTTTCAGATAAGTGTGATGGAGTTTTTATTTTCTTTCCTGAGACATCAATGATCTTATCACCCCTCCGGATCCCTCCCTTCTCAGCAGGAGAGCTTTTAACAACATTGTCAACTATCACAAATCCTCTTTTATCGCTGATTATATTTACTCCCAACCAGCCCCTTTTAACATGACCGAAATCTTCAAGATCTTTTGCAATCCGAAAAACTTTTTGAGATGGGATAGCATAACAGAGGTCATTTCCTCCCCGGACCGATGATGCGATCTTCAGTTCGGAATGGCTATCTTTGAAAGTATATTGAGGAAAGAGTTTATATCCAAACACACCTCTTATTATTCCAATGAATTCACCTTTTCTGTTAACTACAGCACCTCCGGTTGAACCGGGAGCGACAGTGGCATTCAGGATTAGGTCATCTCCGCTTGCACCACTTACTATTCCCTGATTAAGGAACGGGAATTGTTTGTAAAATACACCGACCAGACCAACCCATTCTCCTGTTTCGGGAGGCTTTCCCCGTTTCACTGGCTTGAGAACCTTCCCTTTTGTTTTTAGAAGGATCAGTGACGAATTTTTATCTTTGCCTACTATTGATACATCATGGATCTTCCCTTTCACTGTCTCTATGTATATCCTGTCGAAGGGGTGTCCAAGGACCATAATATTAGACAATACGAGGTCAGATTCAATTGCAACACCTGTGGCTATATATCTTCTGTGGTTTTGTGTAATAACTTTCACAACTGATGGGGATATTCTTTTCAATGCTTTCTTCACATCGTTGTTGGACTTGAGATCGGACTCTGCACCGTTTAATGTAACAAACAGGAATATCAGAATCATATATATGACAAACAATATTTTTTTCATTGGTTATCTCCTAAATAGTACCTGAATTTTCAAAGTTTCCCACCTGTTCGATCACATAATTATTTGATTCATCCGAAGCGGCAAAGGTTACATAATCTGTAACCGGGATATCTTCCCTGACACTATTTCCGGCATTGGTGAACATGGTGTCGTTATCCCCCGGGAAGAACAAAGTTCCGGAGATGAACAGAAATCCTCCAAGAAGGAAAGTCCCGAGAGTAGAAACCACTGCAGTTCTCTGTCTCTTTTTCTTTTTGATCTTTTGAAATACCATATCTTCAAAATTCTCACCGAGATGCTCCGTCTTTGTATAATCCCTGAAAATCTCTTCCCTGCTATCCATTTTTCCCTCCAAGCTGTACTTCAAGTTTCCTTCTCATTTTCTCCTTGCCTCTGAATACAAGAGACTTAAGAGTTCCTACCGGTTTCTGAAGAATATCGGACATCTCCTCAAATGAAAAATTGTCAACCTCTTTCATGATCAGTGGTACTTTATACTTCTCCGGCAGATGGGACAGTGCCTCCTCGATTATAATATTTTCCCCGAGTTTTTGATCATAAGAGTAATTAATTTCATTTACATCTCCCAGCGAGAAGAGATTTTTTATCCTCTTCTTTCTGAATTCGGACAGAGCAAGATTCGTTGCAATTTTGTATATCCAGGCTTTTAGATTTTCAGTTCTTAACGAGCCGGCTTTAAAATACACTCTTACAAATGTATCCTGGGTCAATTCTTCAGCCTGCTCTCTGTTTCCAAGCATCAGAAGCAGATAATTGAATATCTGGCCTTTGTACATTTTCATCACCTCTTTAAGTGCCCACTCATCCTTCACCTTCAGTTTTTCGATAAGTTCATTCATCGTACACTAATTAGACACAGGTAATTATGTAAAAGTTGCAAAAATAATATGTAATATTCATAAGGCCGGTCCTTAAGTATTATACCTTATTTGGAGATGAATTTTTTAAAATTGAAAATAGATATTAGTGATATCAAAATGGTGAGCATTATAAGTGACAAAAGATCACCATAGAATTGTTCTATTCCATTTCCCTTAAGAAAGATCTCTCTGATTATTCGAATGAGGTAACTCAGTGGATTAATACTCACCAGCCATCTCAGGCCGACAGGAATATTTTCAACAGGGGTGAACAGGCCGGAAAGGAGGATGAATGTGAGCAGAGAGAACCATGAGAAGAAAAGTGATTGCTGCTGGGATGTCGAAAATATTGAGATAAGCATCCCATATGAGAGTATCGCCATCAGATATATGACAGACGAAATTAACAATACAAGCAAACTTCCCCTTACGGGGATATCGAACCATACAACTGCAACAAGAACCCCTAATGCCATGTCAATGACCCCGACAATGCCCATCGGGAGAGCTTTCCCTATATAGATCTCATACGGGCGTAGCCTTGAGATAAGGAGTGTGTCGATAGTCTGCTGCTCTTTCTCTCTTACGATAGAAATGGATGTTATAAAGAGCGTAATTGTAGTCAGAAGAAGAGCTACAATTCCAGGCCCCATATAGTTGATACTTCGCAGTTCCGGATTGAACCTGATGAGTGGTTTCCCCTTTACCAGAGGTGAGATCCCCAGGACTTCCAGATCATCAAGAATAAAATTCTTTATAATTCCGTTAAAATACCCGGCTGCGATCCTGGAAGAGTTGGAATCGACTCCATCCATAAGAATCTGTACTTCGGGATATTTTTTGATCTTTGCTCCTGTTTTCACAGGGTCACGAAAAAGTATTATAGATTTAACCGCACCTTTCTTCAGCTCTTTTACCGTATCGCGGTTCACTCCGGAAATATATTTAACATCAAAAAGGTCTGATCCGGTTATCCTGTTTATGATCCTTGTCGTAGACTTTCCTGTCGAAAGATCAATTATTCCCACAGGAATATTTTTTATATCCGTAGTGACAACATATCCAAGAATAATAAGCTGGAATATTGGTGCAATTATCATCATGAACAACAATTCCTTTTGCTTAAATATTTCCAGGAACTCTTTTTTAAGGAGGTAGATTATTTTCATCCTGCGATCTTCCTCAATTTTGAAAATTTTTTCACAGCAATAAATATCAGAACGATGCTCATCAATGTCAGTATCAGCCCATCGACAAGAAAATCAGAAATAGATGCGCCCTTGAGAACAACACTTCTGATAATCTTTAAGAAATATGTGGCTGGGATAATGTTGGAAGTCCACCGAAGTACTTCGCCAAGAGATGTAATTGGGAAGATGAATCCGGACAGCATTATCGAAGGGAGTATTGTGATCAAAAGGGTTCCGAGCATTGAAGTTTTCTGATCAGGGGCTGCAATTGATATCACAATACCAAGTGATAATCCTGTAAATATGTAGATAAGAGAAAACGCGAAGAGTACGATAAGATTTCCTTCTATCGGAATCCCAAACCAGAATCTGGCTAATAGAAGAATTATAGACTCAACTGCAAAAGCCACGAAGATATATGCTATCGTTTTTCCTATTATGATCTCATAGGATTTGATCGGAGATATAAAGATCAGATCGATTGAACCTGTTTCTTTCTCTCTGGAAATACTCAGAGAAGTGAGAAGGGCTGAGACCATAAGAAGCAGAACGGCAATAATTCCCGGAATAAAAAAATAGGTACTTTTTAACTCCGGGTTAAAATATATTTTTGTCTTTATCTGTAGTATATCTTCAATATTCTGAAATTCTCCAATAAAACTGAAAAGGATCATTTCATTATACTGATAAATGATATTAGCTGTATTTGAATCAGAACCATCTATAACAAATCCTATGTCTACCGGGATCCTGTTCTTTATTTTTTTAGAAAAGTCATGGGGGATGATCATGATCTCGTCTATTTCACCACTTTTCAATCTCCTTTCATAAGCTTCGATCGACCGGTCTTCGTTAATTTGAGGTCCGACCAATGTGAAATATTTGTTGTTCAGAAATTTTCCCACTAATTTTGCTGACAGATCTGAACCGGAATTATCGACGATCCCGATATTAATATTGTTGAGGTCAAATGAGATCGCATAACCGTATATGAATACCATAAAAACAGGCATCATAAAGATTATTATGAGGCTCTTCGGGTCCCGTAATATGTGATGGAGCTCTTTTCTTGTTATGGGTTTAATCCCTTTCATTTTTTTTCACCGCTTCCTTGAATAATGTTTCCACTGAGTCGACATCATATTCCCTAACCAGATTAGCAGGTTCTCCTTCAACTATGATATTCCCCCTGTGTAGAATAACAATGCGGTCTGCATATTCCACTTCATCAATATTATGTGTTGTTACCAGTATTGTTTTCCCGATCTTTTTCAATTCATAGATATCCTGCCAGAAATTTCTTCTCATTTTCGGATCGACCCCGGAAGTAGGTTCGTCCAGGAGGAGTATCTCAGGGTCCGGAATAAGTGATGCAAATAGTGCGACTTTCTGTTTAATGCCAGGCGGAAGATTTTCTACAGATTTCTCAATAATATCAGGATGGATGATCTCCTTTAATTCAGCAATTTTATTGTTGACTTTATCTCTGCTCAGCCCTGATATTCCGGCAAAGAATTCGACATTCTCCCTTGCATTCAGTTTCGGGTAGAGAGAAAATTTCTGAGACATATACCCAAGTTTGTCCTTGATCTTTTTTCTATGTGTGACAATGTCCATCCCATCAACAATTATTTCCCCTTCAGTAATATTGATGAGTCCCATTATCATTTTAATAGTTGTGGTTTTGCCGGCACCGTTAGGACCGAGGAATCCGAGAATTTCGCCCTCTCTGATTCCGAAGCTTATAGAATTAACCGCTGTGAAACGGCCGAATTTTTTTACGAGATTCTTAATTTCTATTATATTATTACTCATTTACAGACCTGCATCTCCCTTCACTTCCTCACTTTCATAATACATGTAGATATCCTCAAGTGCGGGTTTTTGCTCTGATATCTCAATTGCATCTATATGGTCAAGAGCTCCATCTCCATGTTTGCCAATAAAATTAAGATATTTCCCCTTTATAAAAAAATTTTCTCCTTCGCTATTTTTCCCCTTTAATTTTTTTATCAGTTCAAAAATATTCCCCTTCGGAAGTATCCTCCAAAGACGGAATGGGACATTCCGCTTCAGCTCTGCTATGTCCCCTTTTTTAATTATCCGCCCATTTTTAAGAAAGATAATATGGTCTCCATTCTCAGCTTCGTCAAGATATGGTGTGGAAATGACTATTGTCTTGCCTTCTTCTTTCAGCATATCAATTATCCTGAAGAATTCTATCCTTGACAATGGGTCTACACCTGTTGTCGGTTCATCAAGGAAAATCAATTCGGGTGAAGATAAGAGTATTGAAGAAAGTGAAAGTTTTTGTTTCATTCCTCCCGAGAGAGCTCCGGCCCTTCTGTTCCGGAAATTTATCATCCCCGTGTTTTCAAGAAGTCTGATTTTCAGGCTCTCTCTTCTCTTGAAAGGGACGTTGTTTATATCTGCAAAAAAATCAAGATTCTCTTCGACAGTAAGATCGGTGTAGAGGGAAAATCTCTCCGGCATAAATCCGGATATCCTCGTGATCTTTGAGAAATCCTTCCTGACCTCATCCTCATTTATATATATCTTCCCTGAATCAGCTTTTTCCAATCCAAGGATGATCCGGAATATTGTAGACTTCCCTGCTCCGTCTGCTCCTGCAATGATAGTTGTTTTTGAACGCGGGAAGCTGATGGAGATATCTGATAAGGCTTGTACAGCCTCATAAGCTTTTGAAATGTTATCCAGCCGGATCATTTTTTGTCCTTTTAATTCTGTTCGGATTATAAATTTTTATTTATTATCACGGTAACAGGCATTCCGATCTTGAATATATCCCGGTTTTCGCTAACTCTGATCTTTACCTTGTAAAGGAGTGATTTTCTCTCCACCTCTGATATAACATATTTGGGAGAAAATTCAGCCTTCATTCCCAGTTCAGAAACTACTCCTTTTAGCTTGATATCCTCTGCTCCGTCTACATTGATCTTTACATCGGACCCGATCTTTATTGCAAACAACTCCTTCTCTTCAATAAATATTTCTATAAATAAAGAATCTTTGTCGAGAATATCTATGATGGGGGTTCCCGGAAAGACATTTTCCCCTTTTGAAATGAATTTTTCCATCACGACACCGGTAACACCGGAATTCAATGTATAATTCTCAAGCATTAATCCCAGATACTCTTTTTTATTCTCCAGGACATTTTTTTGTATATCCAATTCTTCGAGTGATTTTTTGATTTCAAATGCAATTGTTTCCGATTCAAGTAATTTCAATTTCATTTTCTCCAGGTCATCTCCTGATACGGATCTTTTTTTACTAAGTCTCTCAAATCGAGCCACCTGCCGTTCCATGTAATTATGATTCTCATTTGCAAGCTTTTTCTTCTGTATCAATTTTTGAAATTTCAGTTCTATTCCCTGCAGGTTGAGGTCAACATCTTTGATCTTATTGTTTGTTGCTCTGGCATCAAATCGAACTAATTCCTGCCCGGCTTCTATCCTGTCTCCTTCTGCGACACTAATTTTTATTACACTTGAAAGTATTCTGGATTTCATTGTTATGATCTCCCCTTCAACCATTCCCGGGGCCTTAATTGTATTCTCGTCTCCTCCATTGCATCCGTATATAGTTAAAATGAGGAATAATGCCAATATATAGTTTTTCATTTTTTCTCCTTTCTTCCGATCATTGTATTGATCTCTACCTTTATCAATTCTGATTGAAGGGCAGTTTTTTCTTTTAAAGATCTCAAGTTCTCAACATTCAGGACCGAATCCAGATAATCCTTGTTGGATATCTGTTTCTCCTCGAACATCATTTTTTTCAACTCCGATTCTTCTTTGGAAATATTAACCATTTCATCGAAGGTGATAATTCTGCCCTTCAGGCTTTTCAGTGTTGTGAACAGTTCAGATAATCTCAAACGGGTTCTTCGGATAAGATCACGCTCCTTGTTGGATATCTTTTCAGTATTGTAGTTGTTAATAACATTTTCTTTGTTTGATCTTCCCCAATCAAAAATATTAATTTTAACCTTAAGTCCTCCCTGAAAATATGAACCCCATTCGTTGGTTAGAAAGTTGATCCCGGGAACACCATAGTGAAATTCTGCAAATCCTCCGATCTGAGGGAGATTCTTACCCCGGATGATCTTTTTATTCATGTGAATAATTTTTTTCTGATCTGCCAGGATCCTAAGGTTCGGGTGATTCTTCACGAATAGTTCCATTGATGTTTCCTGATCCACAATTGTTTCCCTGAATTTTTTCTCTATATTTCCTATGTCATAGCCTGTTAGTTCCATGAAAGTTGAAGAGAGGATATTCAAACTATTCCTGATCTCCTCTTTGGATAATAAGATTTCTCTATGTCTCAGCATGGTCTCCAGAACCTGGCTTTTCCCAACCAGCTGTTCACGATGGAGGTCTTCAAGCTTGTCCAGATGGTTGCCAATTTTCTTCTCAAGGGTTTCAAGTGAGTTGATCTGACTGGAGAGTAATTGATGATTAAAGAAAACAGTTTTGATCCTTCCAATTAGCATCAATTCCAAAAACTTTTGCCTGTTTAGATTAAGAATTTGTTGAAGTTCATTTATTTCAACAACTCCCGATAAAGTGTTACCTGTGAATATTGGCTGGTATATTGAGAGGCTGAGGTCATAGTTGTGGTTTGTCCCTTCTCCGATATCAGGGCCGGGGACAGACATTCCCGGTGCGATCTCTATTTCAGGAAATTTAATTTCTATCTTCTCAGATCTGTAAAGATAACTTGCCGATCCGTTAACACTAAAATATTTGCTCATTTTTTTGATCTTGTGATCGGTTTCCAATATCCTGGATTCAAGGGCATTATTCCTGATTCCGTAATTTATTTTGATCCCGTTCTCAATCGCTTCCTGAAGGGGGATATTTGAAAATAGAGAATTTGTAAACACAGCAATTAAAAATAAAATGGTCATTGTTTTCATTTCAAGATACCTCTTTTTAAAAGATTTTTTACACTTACAATCCTCTCTTCGATGAATTTTTCATTATCCAGGTCAATGTCAAAAATAACCTCAGGGAAGGTTCTGGCGATAAGGGGGAATATGCACAATGACAAAACATTCATGATCAAATGCATCGGTTCAGGCTCAACTACAAGCCCTCTCTTATACCACTCTTCAAAAACTTTCCGAAGAGTCGCCGGGACTTTAATATCTTTGGAGCTGAAAATTGCCTGAAGTGCCATCTTCATTCTTTCCGGATCCTGGATAAGGGCGATCCCGATTATCTTTAAGTAATCATTATGCTCGAAGAAGAATCTTATGTAGGTTTCAGGGAAGATGTCAAAAAAGATCTCAGGTTTCAAATTTTCAGTGAAATCCATGTTTTTGCTGATTGAATTGAATAATTCACTCAAAATTATTTTGATGATCATTTTGTGCAACTTCTCTTTTGAATCAAAGTAATAAAAGATCATAGCTTTATTAACGCCCGCAGCTGAAGCTATGTTTTCAACTCTTGCCCCGGAATACCCTCCGAGGGAGAATTCCTTTATGGCTGCATTGATAATTTTTTCTTTTGAAGTCATGCCGACTCACCCGACCAACCATTTAGTTTAACCATACGGTTAATATAAATCGTTCTTATGTGAATGTCAATTTTTTTATGCTTTTGTTCTTGACAAGTATAATTATATTTGAGAAAATACTACAAAAGATAGGAGGTTTCATGAGTGCTGAATTAGGAGCAGGAGCAAAGTCGGAACCTAACGTGGTTCCTCTGTGTGATATTTTACTTGTACTACTGATCATTTTCATGGTCATTACCCCGGTTGCACAAAAAGGTATTGACATAAAACTTCCGGAAACAAGCCAGGCTGAAACAAGAGGACCCCAGTCTTCTTCTCTCGTTCTTGTAATTGAGAGTGACCTTACGATCACAATTAACAGAGAACCGATATCAAAGGAAATGCTGGAAACAAGGCTCAGAGACCTATATCAGACTGATTCGAAGAAACCTCTTTTTGTAAAAGCTGACGAAACTGTATCTTATAAGGAAGTTCTTAGTGTTATAGATATTGCTAAGGGTGCAGGAGTTGAAGTAGTTGGTGTTTACACAGACAGATACAAGACAGGCGAATAAAAAAAATAATTTCCCACAGAATTTAGCAGGGATAATACTATTCAATATTGATAAATTTGCTCATCCGTTGTAAAATGTCGTAAGGAAAGGAGTCATTTATGAAACTGAAAGAAGATAGTCAACTCAATGAGATCTCAAAAACATTCTCTGAGGCAATAAAAAAATTCACCAAAAGAGAATACAAGGAAGCAGTAATAGACTTTGGAAATATTATTGGAAAATATAAGAATTCTGAGTTTTATAGTGTCCTTGAAATTCAAGCTCGGGCAAAATCATATAAGAACATATGTGAATCAAAGACATCAGGAAAGAAAAATGAGCCGGAAACAGAAGATAGCATTCTGAATGAACTCCTTTTTTATATCCATACAGATGAGTATGCTGAGGCTGAAAAGACAATTAAGAAACTAGAGACAAAAAAAATAAATTCTGCATACTCAATATATCTCAGGTCTTTGCTGGCATTCAGAATGGAAGATGTTGAAGCGACATTCGAGCTGTTGAAGAAAGCTATTTCAAAGGATGAAAAGTACAAGATCATTGCAAACAATGAGCCTGAACTTCAGGACCTTCAGGAGAATGAGGAGTTTTTAGCGATCATTGAATGAAAAACGATACCCCTGAAATTGATAGTTCCAACCTTTTGATCAGGGGCGAAAGTATTGATTATTGGAAATCTCAATTTGATATTTCAGAAAATATTCCTGATCTCCCCCCGGATGAGTCCGAGAAGCTTATTGTAAGATATCAAGTCGGTTATTATATTTCAAAAGGTGTCACATTCAGGGATTATTCAAACTTTTATATAGAAGGACTCCCTCCTGTGGGGTCAGGGACAATAATCTCAGCAGGAGTTTTTTTGAGTAAAAACTCAATAATCGGAAATAGTGTTGAATTATATCCGAATTGCTATATTGAAAATTCTGAAATTGGAGACTCATCTATAATTCTTCCCGGTTCTGTCATCAGGGATTCTGTTGTTAAAAAAGGGACTCAGATCGGGCCATATTCACATCTCAGAAGTGGAGTAAGGATCGAAGATGGAGCAAAAGTCGGCAATTTTGTTGAAATGAAGAAGAGTATTTTCGGTAAAAGGTCAAAAGCAATGCATCTCAGCTATGTAGGTGATGCCACGGTCGGAGAAGATGTGAATATCGGTGCAGGTACCATTACGTGTAACTATGATGGAGTTAATAAAAATCCGACAACTATCAAAGATAAGGTGTTTATCGGTTCCGGAACGGAATTGATCGCTCCGGTTACCATTGAAGAGAATAGTTATGTAGCTGCCGGTTCCACAATAAATGAAGATGTTCCCCGGGATTCGCTTGCGGTTGCAAGAGGGAGACAGAGAATTATTGTAGGCTGGAGTAAGAGGAAGAGAAAAAAATAGTCCGATTGACTTTTCAAATTTTTTAAATTATGATTCATTGAACTTCGGAAGCTCAAAATGACACGAAAATTAATAAAGCCTGATCTGCTCGAGGCAAAAAAAGCATATAAAAAAGACTCGAAGAAAAAACAGCCGCCACCTTACAGGACCAATGCTGAAAGTTACTATTATGTGAAGCAGATGGGTAACAAGACATCTCTTGTGATAGAGTTAATCGATGACACATCTATTATTGGTACCATCGAGTGGTATGACGAAAAATGTTTGAAAATAAAGAAAGATGATGGAAAGAATATAATTCTATTCAAACACTTCATAAAATTTATTCATAAAGCCTCAGAGTAACAGAGAAAAGTGAAAAGAGCTCCGTATGGAAGAGTCCTCCTCATAACTCTTGGTGATCCTGATGGAATTGGACCTGAGATCATTAAAAAATCATTAGACTCGATCCGGCTTCAAACACCTGTTGTATTACTGGGCAATCAAAAATATTATAGTGATGATAGCATTAAAATATTAGAGGATATCAATGATCCGATAAAAGAAAAGGTCTCTTTTCTTGAAGTTGATGCAGAGGGGAATGACTCTTCATTTATGTATGTGAAAGAGGCAGTCAGGATCGCATTAAAGAATCCGGAATATGCTGTTATTACTGCTCCGATATCAAAGGAAAAGTGGTTAGGGGCAGGAAATCCTTTTATGGGGCACACAGACTTCCTTGTTAAATCTGCCAATGTTGGCAAATGGGCCATGTTCTTCTGGTCAGAATCGATGAAAGTTGCATTATTAACGACCCACATTCCTCTCAGGGAAGTTTTTGGTGAGATCAAAAAGGATAAGATATTAGCATTCTGCAGGTTTATAGATTCTGAACTCTTCAGGTTGACCGGCAAAAGGTTTAACCTGCTGATGAGCGGCTTAAATCCTCATTCAGGCGAGAGTGGGACGATCGGAAAGGAAGAGGAAGAGGAAGTAATACCAGCCGTTTCCATTCTTAGTGGGGAGATGAAGATAGAAGGCCCCTTTCCTCCTGACACGGTGTTTATTGAAGCGGAAAAAAGGAAAGATCCGGTTATTATCTCTTTGTACCATGACCAGGGGCTTATACCTTTTAAGTTAAGAAACATAAATTCAGGAGTTAATGTTACTCTCGGGTTACCTTTTATCAGAACTTCTCCTGATCATGGGACCGCTTACGATATAGCAGGAAAAGGCATTGCCGATCCTGGAAGCATGATCGAAGCGATCAAACTTGCAGATCAATTGTTGAAAGTTAAGTCCTGATCATTTACAGGTGTTTTTCGGTTTTTTTCAAGCGGGAGTATCTCTCTTTCATCTCTTTGATGTCCGGAGGTACGGGGCGCTTCCTGATCTGAGTCATTTTCCATAATTTGGCATACTTAAGGAATACATAATACATTGATAAACCGGAAACTATCAGCCCTGCTTTACCGTCAAGGAAGCCCCTTTGAAGAAAATAGTGGCGGAAGAATCTCCAGGAAGGGGTAAAAGTGAGATTTAGAAAACTTGGTTTCACGCCTTTATCTCTCATGTCCTCAGCTGCCCAGGTTGTATACATCTCATATTTTTTTATGATCTGAAAATAGTTCCAGTATGTATAGTGTTCAAATTTTTCTTTGAGTTTCCCAACTTTCCCGGAACTTATTATGATCTCTGAATGAACCCTCATTTCCTTATATTTTGCCATATCTCTTTTGAATAATCTCAGGACATAGTCAGTTCCCCATCCACTCCTTTTCACAAGTTTTCCGAAAAGATAGTTCCTCCTGTTAATGAAATATCCATCATTGTCAGGAGTTTTGTTTTTCAGTATCTCTGATATCTCAACAGCCAGTTCGGGAGAAACCCGTTCATCTGAATCTACTATAAGAACCCATTCATATTTGGCCTGTGGGATCGCCCAGTTCTTGAAATTTGCTGAATTAATGTAATCCCGCTCAATTATTCTGCATTCATATTCACGGGCGATATCCATTGTTTTATCAGACGATCCGGAGTCGGCAACGATTATTTCATCGGCAATAGTTAGAACACTTTCTATACAAAAAGATATATTTTTTTCCTCATCCTTACATGGAATTATCACAGAAAGTTTATTCACCATTCAGATTTCTCCTCTTTATTATTGATATTATATCAGAAGCGGGATTATACTGACATATTATTATGACCCGTCTTTCTCAATAGGATGATTTGAATTTTAAGTGCTGATATTGTATACATTTTTTATATGTTTAAAAGTAAAAAAAATAGAGACTCGGCACTTCTTATATTTATGGCTCTTGTAATAGTCGCATTTCTCCTTTATCTGTTCTTCCCCTCCAAAGGCAAAACAGAAGGAAAAGAAAAAAATCCTGTTAGTCATATTAAAAAGATCCCGAAACAGATTTCCGATAATAAAGTTGAAGTAGTAGAGGAAAACAAATTTGCTGAATTGCGGGACTTACTAAAAACCTATTTTAATGAAGTAAATACCGGCGACAGGGTAATAAGCAGGATTCCTTCTGAAAAACTGGAGGAAGTACTAAGATCTGTGTTAATGGAAAAATTCTCTGAAGAGATTGGGAGATCATTGAAATACAGACTGAGGGACATTGACAGAGCTCTTGATGTTTTTAAAGATTCAGAAATTTCAGATATTGAGAAATTTGATATGTATATTGCACTTTTTCTGATAAAAGCAGCAAATGAAGATATCATTGGAAGATCTATAAATTTTACAATAGATGAGATCAAGTCTCTTCTTAACCTTAAACATTATAAACTGATTAACAATGAAGCCACGGAAAATTATCAGACAATACCTGTAATTATATATGCGGATATGATTGTAAATAAAACCGATATTTTTTCACCGGGAAAGGGAGTAATATTTTTTTCAAAGATATTAACTCATATAGGGGATATATCTCCTATGCAGCATATCAACTCGATAAAAGATATTTTTGATATTTCAGCTGAGATAAGGAGATTTTCATTCAGCTGGGTGGAGAAGGATGCTCTCGACCCCGATGATAAAGGCAATTATAAAAATGTACCGGTAAAGAGAAGAAGGTTTTTCAAATTACAATACCTGATCTTCCCTGATCCGGGGAAAGGTGGAGATCTTACCTGGCTCAAAGAGCTGGTTAATGCTGATAATGGAGTAATTGAGTTGTCAGATATTAAAGTTGCCGATGAAACCCCCGGAGAAAATTATTCAGCAAAGTCGATAATATATTCTGAAAGTACGTCAAGATTTATTTTTGTTATGGATACCCCTTCTTTTGTTTCAGAGAGGGGATATGTATCGATAATGATGAAAGAAAAAATAAACAGGCTGAATTCAGAAAATATAATTATACATTTTGCTGAAAAACTATATTCAAAAAAAGAGTTCAAACAAAAACTGGGCAAATTTGGAAAATTTCTCTATAGCATCAAATCAGTGTTTTAATATTATAATTTCAAGCCGTCTCTGAATGGAAGGAAGGTCATAAAATCGGCGTGATGCACAACATATGCCTCAGTTGATCTTTTTATCATATTTCCTTCTCCTGCATGTGCAGCAATGATATGACAAACTTCGGGAGGTAATCCTGCTTCTTCAGCGAGTGACACTCCTGAAAAGGGGTGGCGAAGATATTTGCCGTAGTTACCCTGTACAGCCTTCCCGTCTTTCAACTCATACTCAAGTAATTTGCCAACATCAGCAAGTATCGCTCCTGAAATAAGTACATCCATATTAACGGGGAGGTCGTCTCCAAAAAATTCATTCATCTTTTTCCCGCTTTCCAATGCAATGTGGACAACGGCTCTTTTATGAGCCATAAATGTTACTTTCAGATCAGGAACTAAAAGGGTGAATGGAATTGTATTGAGATCATCAGCTGTTAAAACGGATCTTTCCAGTGCAAGTTCCCAGGTTTTTGCTGTATTCTCCCTTAATTCTTCATTGTCGATCCACTCAAGTTCGGGCCATAAGGTTTTGACTTCTTCTTTCATTTAAGACTCCTTAATTATTATTAGAAGTGCATTCTATATAATACCTGAGGTAAAGTAAATACATTTTCTATAATAATCATTCTACGTATAATCAAAAAAATACGCGAATCCCTTGGGGGACGGTCCATCCCCTTTTGAGTTCAGGGGTGATAGATGATATAATTTTTTACACTGGTAAAAGCGATGAGGGAAAGATGATAACAATTCAGAACGAGCTCAGAAATATATTATTTGAAGAACTTAAAACTAAGTTTGATATTGAGAAAGATGATATTCAGTTCTCTATCCCTCCTGTCAGAAAGTTTGGTGATATATCAACGACGATACCATTTCTTCTTGCAAAAAAATCCGGGGATAAGCCATTTCTGATCGGGAAAAAGCTGGTTGAAGATCTTTCCGGAAAGATCCCTGCAGTAACTGAAGTCAAGATAGAGGGTGGCGGATTTCTTAATTTTGTCCTGGACAGGGGTAAATTCCTTAACCATATTCTCGAGAAGAGAAAAAAAAAACCTGTGAAGACCGGAGTGAAGGTAATTGTAGAGCACACAAGTATCAACCCTAATAAATCGGCACACATCGGGCATATCAGAAACTCCAGCCTTGGGGATACACTGGCTAAAGCTCTTGAATTCCTCGGTTTTGATGTTGAAGTTCAGAACTATCTTGACGATACAGGGATTCAGGTTGCAGATGTGGTCTGGGGACTACTGGACCATGATGGAAAGGATATCGATGAGATAAAGAAGATGGAGGATCTACCTGTTTTCTTATGGAAGAGGTATCCATATTATAGCTCTCAGATCGCCGGAGATGAGAAGAAAAGTGAATCACGTAATTTTGTTCACAAAAAGATCGAGGACAAAGAGGATCCTTACTATTCAGTGAGTTCTTATATATCGGAAGTTGTGGTTAAGGACCATATCAATCTGATGGAACGTCTGAACATAAGGTATGACAGCCTTGTAAAAGAGAGCGATATTATTGAACTCAAGCTGTTTGATGAAGCGTCAGAACTTTTGAAAGGTAAAAATATAATGTACCTGTCAAAAGATCCTGAAAAAAAAGGGTGCTGGGTAATAAATTATAGCGGGGAGAATATTGAGAAGATCGTTATCAGATCCAATGGGACAGCTACATACATTGCAAAGGATATAGCATATGCACTCTGGAAAGTAGGTCTACTGGAGAAAGATTTTTATTTCAAAGAATTCTTTAAATACAATGATGGAAAAATTATTCATATGTCAGGTTTCATTAAGAGTGATCTTGAATTAAATTATGGTAACGGGGACAGAGTGTTCACTGTTATTGATGTAAGACAATCATATCTTCAGAAGATAATTGCCGAAGAGGTAATAAAACCGCTTAGTGAAAGTGGGAAAGAAAAAGAATACATCCATTTTTCTTATGAGATGGTTGCATTGACTCCAGGTTGTGTCGAAGCCATGGGATTTGAATTGTCAAATGAAGAAAAGAATAAATCATACATAGAGGTCTCCGGAAGAAAGGGGATCGCAGTCAGCGGAGAAGAGCTTATTGATAAATTGATCGAGAAATCAAGAGGAGAAATATCCAAGAGGAACTCTGATCTCAGCAACGATGCTATCAGTTCCATTGCAAGAGACATCGCTGTGGGAGCTTTGCGATATTATATGATCAAGTTTAACCCGAATTCAGTGATATCATTTGATTTCGATGATGCTTTATCTTTCGAAGGGGATACAGGACCGTATATGCAGTACACAATTGTAAGGATCAATAGTATATTCAGAAAAATGGGTGAACCTGTAATAATGCAGAATTCTCCTGACATATCAATTTTTGGACCGGAAGAAGCGGAACTTTATTTTGATATTCTACTTCATATCTCATTGATCGAGATCCAGCTTGATTATGCTGTTGAAAAGAGAGAAATATCATCGATCGCAAGCCATTCTTATCAATTATGTCAGAAGTTGAACCAGTACTACCACCAGTACCCGATTATATCAGAGGAGAACAATGATCTTAAAGAGTTACGGGTCGCACTTCTTTTTCTGTTCAGGGAAAATCTCTCCCAGCTTTTTGGGATCATGGGTATTCCGGTGCCGGAGAGGATGTAGGCAGGGAAATGAAAGCAAGAGTTATTTCACTTGTATTGCTAGCCTTGTTTTTTAGTGCAGGTGTTGTTTTTTATGAGAATAGTAAGGGTAAATACAACAAAGAACTTCATGAATTGAGATCAGAACTTAACACGATAAAATCAGATCAGGTAAGGATCCTGGAGTTGAAGAAAACAAGAGCCGATTATTTCAGGAAGGTTTTTATAATAAACCGTCCGGGTGCTATCAACTCTTCGATCTCCGATTTCATTAATGTGCTTGTCAGGATAGATAACCGGAAGTTAAGATTCACAGGGGTGAATATAAATAGCAGGACAGGCGCATTTGATTTCGAGATCACAGGTTTTTTCAACAGAGTTAGGAATCTGGAAGATATGACTGACATACTTGAAAGTTCTACAGGAGCATTCATTCTGTCAAAGTTAATTACAGGGAAGAATAAAAATACATTCGTTTTGAAGGGAGAGGTTTCTGCAGAATGAAAAAAAGAGATCTCTTTATAAAAATTTCGTTTATTCTTCTACTTTTTTCTCTTGTATTAATATACCTATGGATATATGTATTCCCTTCCATAAAAAGGATAAATGTAATGAAGAGGGATATAAGAGAGTGTTCATTAAGGATCTCTAATGCACATACTGAAAAAGCTCTGTTCGTTCATAGAGATAAAAAAGAATTGCAATTATTCAGGAAAGTAAACAAAGAGTTCTCCAGGAAGCTTAGGATTTCGGATATTTCAGAAGGTTCTTTCGGTTCTATAATGAGAAAAATGGGACAAAAGGCTGGTATCATCGGACTAAAGATTCTGGAAGTTGAAGATCCTGGGAAAGGGGCGGCGGTGGATTCTTCTTTTGAAGGTTTTATGGGGATAAAGATAAAGAGTACAGAATTTAAGTTCTCTGCCGGATTCAGATATGGTGCTGAGTTCATAAGACGATTTCCCGATACAGGACAATATCTTCTTATAAAAAGTATTAAAGCAGAAAGATCAGGACTATATTACATCTTCAGCGTCATTTCAGAACATCATTTCATAAGTAATAATTCGCGAATCGGGATCACCGGTGAGGAAGGACAAAATGATCTCATCGATATGGATTCACCATTTTTAAAGAAGCCTGTTTATCTCAGTCCGGTTAAACTCAGAGCAAAGCATGAAGACGGCCCTAGTGAATAAAATTGAGAATAGTTATCCAGAGAGTAAGTTCCGCTGACGTTAAAGTAAATTCAGAGACTGCAGGGCAAATAGGTAAAGGTTTGCTGATCTATTCAGGAATAGAGAAAGGGGATACTTTAAAGGAAATAGAATTTATGGTAGAGAAGGTTCTGAATTTGAGGATCTTCCCCGATGATCATGGGAAAATGGATAAAGCTGTTCTGGATGTTCCCGGGAGTGCTATTTTGTCAATATCTCAATTTACCCTTGCTTCATTTATAAAAAAGGGACGAAGGCCGGATTTTTCAAATGCTCTTGAACCGGAAAAGGCTGAAAAACTTTACGATCATTTTTGTGAAAAACTTTCATCAAAGATCAAAGTTGAGAAAGGTGTTTTCGGAGCCATGATGGAAATAACTTCTGTTAATGACGGCCCCGTTACTTTTATTATAGAAAAAAAATTCGAAAGTTCCTGATCTTACTCAGGAATTATTTCGATCATATATTTTTTCTCCGGAGCATTTTCAAAAGATCTGTATTCACCTTTAGTGTAAGATTCGATCTGATCATCATAAAATCTGCTCATGAAGTGTCCGCTTTGTCCTGAAGAATTGATCATCCGGGAATTTGAGTAATCGTTCATGTCAATTATCATTCTGAAAGTGGATAAATGTACAGTATTAAAATCCTTTCTGTTCCTGAAGGTTGCTACCATCACGCAATCTTTTCCCCCTTTTATCCCATATGGCCCCCGGTTGATAAAATATTTTAAAGGAAATACTGAACCGAGAGGGTGCTTGTACTTTAATGTGTGAATATTTGTCCAGTTCTGATCTCCCCCCTCTTTCCTTACCAGATAGTCTTCGTAAGTAAGAGTGAGACTTCTCTCGACCATATCTTTGAATTCTTCTTTCTGATCTGTTTTTTTATCATCAGCCCAATTATGTAGAATAGTGGTGTCAAATTCCCCGTTCGGATAATTGAGAAGCCTGTAGATCCATGACCGTGATATGAGAGATTGTGATTCCTCGTCGTTAAATTCATCACTGAACATCTCATCTGATAGTATTTTTTCAAATCTGTAAAAGAGAAGTGGTCCGATTCCCGAATCTGCTCTGAGATCCCACTTTTTAAGTTCATCCATAACATATTCAGCCCCTGGTGATGACGGATTGTGGTTCCGGATAATATTCAGAAGGAATTCTCCACTCTTCAAAAAAGTATCAATTTGGAATAACATATTATCTTCTACGGATAGTTTTTCTTTTGTCTCGAGCATCTCGGAAATTCTGTCTGCTCTGAATGAGGGGTACCAGTTTGCAGCAAATACAGGTATTCCTGTCTCCGGGATCACTCTGTTGTTGGCAGTAACGATGAAACCTTTATCGGGATTTTCGACATAGGGCTTCATCTCTTCTTTATAAAAACCTTTCCAGATGTTATTTATGCTTTCTCCTGACAAAGGCATGGAACCATCCCCTTTTGCTCTGATCGGAACAAGTCCCGTGGGATAATAACCGATATTCCCATCTGAATCCGCGAATACAACGTTTTGTGCAGGAGATGACCACATTTTCAGCGCTTTCAGCAACTCTCCGGAATTTTTGGAAAAATTAATTTCGTATAGAGCTTCAAGAACTGTTGATGGATATTCGTTAAGGGAATGGCGGGCCATGTAGTGCTCATCTGATTTCAAAACCGGCCCGAACTTAGAAACTTTGATATTGTGTATATAATCTTTCTCACCTTTTATTTTTATCTTCTTCTCGATCAGTTTGTATTTGGTTTTTACCCCGTCCAGGTAATAAGTGTATTCATCTTCAGGGTCAGTTTTAAGTACGAAATAATCTATTACATCCGTCCCGACGTTAGTGAATCCCCAGCTAACCTTGGAGTTCTGTCCTATTATTATGAAAGGAGCTCCGGCTATTGAATTGCCGGTCAATTCAACATCTCCCGATTTCATTTTTAATTGGTAAAAATATGAAGGGAAAACATTGGAGAGGTGGGGGTCATTGCATAGAATTGGTTTCCCGCTTTTTGTTTTATTCCCGGATATTACCCAATTGTTACTTCCTACAAATTGTTCGAGATTTTCGATTTCTCTTTCGTATGCAGCAGCAAGAGTAATGTTATTCGTGAAATCCTCATACTCTTCCGGATTGATAATAGTTGAACCATGTGATCCGGAGAGGAGTTCCTCTGCCCGATTTTTGCCCAGAGCTGAATGAACTTTCATGTTGTATAGTTCCGATCCTGACCCGGCAAGTATTATCTCCATACGTTTAAAAATTGCCATGATGTCCTTAATTCCCCATGATTCCGGAGAATACCCCAGAAGTTTGAACTCAGGGGGGAGAGGAAACTTGTTCATGTAGTAATTCACGCCCTTACAATAACTTTCAACAATTGCTTTTAATTCAGGCGATATGATATTGATAGATCTAGCTATACTCTCTTCAATCATCAGGTCTTTCTGTTCTTTGTCCGACTCCAGAGCCCTTTTCCCAAAGACTTCAGAGAGCTGTCCTGTTGCTAATCTCCTGATCAGGTCCATCTGGAAAAGTCTGTCTGATGCATGAACGAATCCCATTGCCCAGAACATATCCTCTCTGTTCTCAGCTTCTATCATCGGGATACCCCATTTGTCCCTGTCGATTGTCACCTTGTCTGTGGTTTCTCCGGTTGGGATTATAAATTTTCCTGAAATAACAGGTTTTGTCCCATTAAGATAAATGAAAAGTGCAAATGCAATTAAAACGACCAACAAACATATTCCTATGATTAATCTTTTTATTATTTTCATAAAAAAAATATATATTGTTCTGAAGAGTGAGTCAAATAGGGATCAAATTCTTATAACCGGAACTTTTTATTTTGAAATCCGTATCAAATCTATTGTTGGAGGAGTTCTATGAGAAAATTTTTTATAATTCTTATCGCAGTATTTATGGTTTGCAATAGTTATGGGTTTTCTAAAGATGAGGTCAAAGATCTCACATTGAAGGAAGCAATTTTTCACACTGTAAAGAACAATATAGACATCCAGATTGAAATGACAAACGCTGAGAATGCAAGATTTTCAAAGATTATAAGTGACACGATCTTCATTCCGAATTTTTCAATTAATATGGGTACTTCTGAAACTAACCGTCCATCAAGTGGAGTTCTCAGTGGTGCTGATATCAGCAAGAATGAGAATTACAATCTTGATCTGAAACTTGAACAGAAATTTGCTTTAGGTGGAACTTTTGCTGTTGAGTTGAAAAATTCCAGAAGCAAATCCAATAGTATATTTTCGACAATAAATCCTGTTCTTAGTTCTGAGCTTAACTTTTCGATCACTCAGCCTCTATTGAAAGGATTTGGTACTTTTGCGACAAAGAAAGATATTCTGATCTCAATGAACGATCATATCAGTTCAAAGCATCAATTAAAAAGCACAATGATCGATCTTATTTATAATGTAGAAGATTATTATTGGAATCTTGTATACACGATCCGCAGCATGGATGCTACAACAAAGTCTCTTGAAAAAGCAAAGAAACTTTTGAAACAGAACGAGTTGAGAGTTAAGGTCGGGATTGCTGCTCCAATTGATATCCTTGAAGCAAAAGCAGAAGTTGCTTCTTATGAGAGCCAGATAATCCAGGCGGAACAGAATGTGCAAATAGCTGAAAATAATCTGAAAAAAATATTGAACTTAACCTTGGTTAAATCCAGGATAAATCCGGTTGATGATCCCGATACAATAAAAATACCTGTAGATTTTAACGGATTTCTGCTTGAAGCTCTGAATAACCGCCCTGACATTAAGAGGGCAAAACTTGATATGGAGAATAATAAACTAAGGGTAAGATATGCGAGGAATCAACTTCTTCCGGATCTCCAACTAACTGCTTCCTATTATACAACAGGGCAGGGTGGTGATCAGCTTATCTATGGCCCGGGATCAATTTTTGAAGCAAGAGAAGTGATCGGAGTAGTGAAAAAAGATATATGGAATACAATTAACGATTCAATATCAAATATATACAAGAACTTTTCTGTCGGATTAACTTTGAAGGTTCCACTAAGCCTGAAGAAAGAGAAAGCGGAACTGATGAAGTCAAAACTTAACCTTAAATCTTCATTCCTAAGCTTTAAGAAAGTTGAGAATGATATTTATTCTGAAGTGATGGAAGTGGTAAAGGAACTTGAAACGAATCTTAAACTTGTTGATTCAAATAAAATAGCATTAAAACTGGAGGAGCAGAAATTAAAGGCTGAAGAAAAGAAACTTTCGGTGGGGCTCTCCACAAATTATCAGGTCCTCAATTATCAGAGAGACTATGCAACGGCACAGTCGAACAACCTAAAATCTATTGTAGATTACAAGATGACCATCGCTAAGATCAATAAGATCCTTGCAAGAACATTTCAGGTTTATAGCATTAGTTTTTCTGATATTGGCAATGCTGAATAGAGATATAGTTTTTTCTCTATTGCAAGGCTGAATACTATTTATTATCATTATCTTAATGAACAGAATTCTGCATGATCATATGAAAATTGCTCTGGGACTCGCTCACGAAGGTGAGAAGGCAGGGGAGGTCCCGGTTGGAGCTGTTGTTGAATTTGATGGAAAAATTATCGGGAAAGGATATAATTGCCCGATCTCTATATCGGATCCTACAAGTCATGCAGAAATAATTGCAATTCGTGATGCATGCAAATATTCCGGAAATTATCGTCTTGGCGGGACCATCCTTTATGTAACTCTGGAACCTTGTATCATGTGCTATTCCGCTGCTGTTCATGCAAGGATAGAGAAGATCGTATATGGGGCATCAGATCCGAAGAGTGGAATTTTCTCAACAGGAGCATTTGAGAAGATCAGATCAATATTTAATCACAGGCCTGAGATCGAATCCGGATTGATGGCATCTGAATCCTCGGAATTATTGAAAAATTTCTTCAAAAACAGAAGATAAATATCGAAGATCTGCGTAGCTTCATGCGAAGCAGATCGGAGAGGCAGGGATTCGAACCCTGGGAACCCGTGAGGGCCCAACGATTTTCGAGACCGTCCCGTTCAACCGCTCCGGCACCTCTCCATTCTTAAAAGAATATGGATAATTATACACCGAAAATTAAAACAAAAATAATTACAAATGGTTTTTCAGGATATTTATTATTTCGTTGTTCTTTTCAATACCGAGGTCGATAGCTTTAAAGAAAAGATCTTTTGGTATTGAACTCTCTTCAGCAAAACCTGTAACTTCAATAACATTGCCATCCTCGTTCGAGACAATATTAAGATCAGCATCAATATTAAAATCTTCCTCAAAATCTATATCAGCAAGAATTTCCCCGTCCTTGATCCCGATAGAGACAGCGGCCATAGTTTTGAATTCAGGAACTTCAAATAGTTTGTTCTCAAAAACAAGATGTTTGAGCAGTTTCTTAAGTGCGATCACCCCGCTATTAATAGATGCACACCTGGTTCCGCCATCAGCCTGGATAACGTCCATATCAAGGAAAATATTGAAATCTTTGATCTTTTTAAGGTCAATTATGTTTCGGAGAGAGCGTCCGACAAATCTCTGTATTTCGATATTCCTCTTATCCATACGTCCGCCCCTTTCCCTCACGAATCTCTGCTTACCTGTAGAGCCGGGAAGCATCCCGTACTCTGCACTAATCCACCCTTTCTTCTCACTTTTAGCGAAGAAGGGAACTTTTTCATTAAATACTGCAGTGCAGATTATTCTTGTGTTTCCCTGTTTGTAGAGGAGTGAAGCGGGTTGGTTTGTAATAAAATTTTCTTCTATGGATATTTTTCTTAATTCTGCATTATCTCTTTTGTTATCTCTCATTTTCCACCTTTTTTTTCATCGGTTTTCTCGGTTTCCACCTGTCGTGGAACCAGAACCAGTGATCGGGATATTCCTTTATCATATCCTCAATAAGACCAATACATTTCTGAGTCAGATCACTGATATCTTTGCTATGATCCCCGCTCTTTTTAAATTCTAATTCTTTTCCGATCTTCAGAATTATAGAATCACTCTGATAAGTTACAAAAAGAGGAATGACCGGGATATCTTTCTTCAGGTAAAGTTGAGAAACTGTTGTTACTGCGATCACATCTTTTCCGAAGAATTTAACAGGGACTCCCTCCCTTGTAATTGTATTCTGATCGACCAACATGTAAATAAGGCCATTATCTTCAGTTACTCTGATTATTTTTCTAAGTGACCCTTCTTTATAGATCATATTCGATCCCATGAAGGCTCTGAACTTTTTCACAATTTCTTCAGTCAGGGGATTGTCCATCTTCCTTGCAATGCTGGATATCCTGAATCCCAATTCTCTGTGAAGAATGAACGGGATCAGTTCCCAATTACCAAAATGGGCAGAGAACAGGATTGCCCCTTTTCCCTTTTCCAGAACGTTCTGAACATTCTCAAGTCCCTCTACTTTTAGCTCCCCGACAACCTTATCAGGATCTTTTCCCCCGAAAAGATAAAGAATATCGATAAAGACCGACAAAAAATGTTTGAAGATCTTTTTTTTAAGTGAATATCTTTCCTGGTCAGAAATATCAGGGAAAGCGATCTTAAGATTTGAGTCAACAAGTTTATTGTATTTTTTCCCTGCGATAGAGAATACTCCAAGTGCAAAAAGGCTGAAAAATTTTTTTAGAAATAATGGTGAAATTTTAATAAAGAAGATAAACATTCTGAGACTGAAATATTCTACTCTATACCTGATATTATGCTTCATTCTATTATTGATAATACGTAGCCCTTTAGATCAAAGTCGCATTTTATCCTGTTCTTAACATAAATTAGTGGGAAGCCGTCCTTGATCATATCTGAAATCTTTACAAAATCTTTATGAGTGCAGACGAGAAATTCTGCTTTTGCATTATTCATTTCTTTTATGAGCAACTTAAGGTCATCCGGTGCATATTGATGATGGTCTTTAAAGCCCCTGAAACCTTTCAAATTGAGTTTTTTAAGATCCGATCTGAACCGCTCGTTATCGCCAAGTGCCGAGAACCCGAAAACCGGAAGTTCTCCCGGATCAGCAGGGAGGCCTTCCTGAGTTTGAATAGATGTGAATTCGAAAGAATATTCTCCATGATCACCAGATTGCCGGATATGGAATCCTGATTTTCGGGATTCGTCACTTTTATAGTAAATGATGATATCTTCTTCTTTTGCCATGAACTTAAAATTTCGCAGGTAAGCGTAATTATGCTCCGGATTTATCATCATAATTTTAAGATCTTTTTTGATATTGGTTGACTGAAATCCATCATCAAGGATTATAATTTCATTCCCTCTTCTTATACTGTTAATAATAGATCTTTTTCTGTTCCCACCTGTAAATATATCGACACCCGGGAGTTCTTCCGATATCATTTTAACTTCATCACCAATCTCTCTCCATGTGTGATGTTCTTTTACCAAAGTTCCGTTTTTTTCACTTAGAGACCCATAGCCTCTGGATACGATCGAAAATTTCTTGCCGGATTCTCCGAGAATCCTTGAAATTTCCAATACCATTGGAGTTTTCCCTGTCCCACCGAAGGAAAGGTTGTCGATCGAAATTATAGTTATATTCTTATATTCCTGTTTTCTTAGTCCCTTTAACTTCAGAGTTATAAATGATCCGGATTTGTAAAGATATGAGGCAACATTCAGAAACAGAGTTGTTAGTTTAGAAATTTCAGCACCTCTTTTATTGAGAACTCAATGGCCCCGGATCTTTTCATTACTGATCTTTTAGCTTTCTCATTTATTAATTTGATGTCCTGGTTTTTTAAATTCGCCAATATGTCCAGGAGCGATTTCCCGGTATTCGCTATAGTGTATACACCATTCCCTGTAAGCTCTTTGCCTATTGAAGGGAAATTATTAAAACATGGTCCTCCGATTATTTTCTTCCCGAAAATTGCAGGTTCGTAAAGATTATGCCCACCGATCGCAGGGTCATAACTTCCCCCCATAAAAATCACATTCGCAATTTTTATCAATTGGGTAAGGTGACCCATTTTGTCGAAAATAATAATGTCGCTATCCGGATGCTTATCTTTACTCCAGACATTAAAAAGAATTCCGTTCTCTTCCAAAGATGAAGAAATGTTGGAAGTCCTTTTCGTATGCCTTGGTGCTATTATTATAAAATACTTCTCCGACAATTCATTTAAAACAGGGATAAATATCTCTTCATCGGATGCATGAGTGCTTGCAAAGAGGACTATTCTTTTTATCGGTTTTTTAATTCCAAGAAGTCCAAATATCATATCCGGACTCGGAATTTTACCTGACCCGGAAACAGCCTCATCAGCTTTTATATTTCCGCTGACTTTTATGGAACGATCCTCTGCCCCGAGGTCAACAAATCTTTTTCTGTAATTTTCATCCTGAAGGAGGAAAAGATCAATCTTCCCGAAAAATTTTTTTATAAAAAATGAAAATCTTTTGTACCTGGCGAATGCCTGTGTGGATATCCTGCCGTTTATTACCACCATTGGAATATTCATCCGATTAGTTAAAGATATCCAGTTAGGCCATATCTCCAATTCATTGAGAATGATTATAGAGGGGTCTATCTTTTTTATGAATTTTCTTACAACGAAGGATAGGTCAAAAGGGCCATTGATGACATCGATATCTGTGAATATTTCCTTTGCTATTTTAAACCCTGAGGGCGTTGTAACAGAGAGGATGATCCTTTCGTCAGTCCTGATACGGAGAAAAGAAATAAAGCTCTCAAGACTTTTCACCTCTCCTACTGATACTGCATGGATCCATATGGTCCCCTTTTCATCAGGGCTGATATTCGGAGAGAATCTTCCCTTGATCACCCTTCTGTATTCCGGCTTAAACAGGAATTTCGGATTGAAAGGGATATACAATATAAGAATCAGGATATATATGAGATCAAGAAAAATCATTTTTTAATTATATCACATTGAAAGAATTGAAAAAAAAGGTTTAGATTTTTGACGTTGACTTTTTGGTGGATTTTCAATATTCTGAAACGCTAATGGATAAAGGAAACATGAAAATAAAATATGAAGAGTTTAAGGGGGAGTTTGTAAAAAATTGTCCATGTTCACCTGAAGCAGTTTCCTGTGGATATTATAATATGAATCTTCACAAAGGGTGTCCGTTCTCATGTACATATTGTATCCTTCAATCCTATCTTGATAGCAAGGACCCGGTTTTCTATACAAATATTAGTCAGGCAAGAGAAGAACTGAGAAAAGCCGGGAAGAATTTGAAGAACATCCGGATCAGTACCGGTGAACTATCAGATTCACTCGCTTATGAGAACGAGAGTAATTATTCGGAAATAATAATCAAGATCATGCATGAGTTCCCCGAGATAGTTTTCGAGTTTAAAACAAAATCGGCAAATGTAGAAAATCTTCTCAGCATCAAGCCCTTAAAAAATATTGTTGTATCCTGGTCATTAAACCCGGAGGAGATCATCAAAATAGAGGAGCATAATACCGCATCTCTACCGGAAAGGCTGGACGCAATGGCAAAGGTTCAGGAAGCGGGGTATAAGGTTGGTATCCACTTCGATCCTATAATAATAACTGATAACTGGAAAAAGGAGTACAGAGAACTTGTAGAAAACATATCAAATATTGTTGTTCCGGGAAACATTGCGTGGTGGAGCCTCGGAGCGCTCAGATTTCCCGAAGAGCTGAAAGAACATATTTTTAAATATAAAGATTCGAAATTATTTACCGGTGAATTGATAAAGGGATATGACAGCAAGTATAGATATTTTAAACCATTGAGAAAGGAACTTTTCCTGTTTGTCCGGGATGAGATCTACAAAAAAATTTCACCCTCCCCTCCTCTCTATCTATGCATGGAGGATAACGAAATGTGGAACGACATCTTCCCGAACCTTGACCCTGACCCCGATCTCATCAACAAATACCTCTACGATTCCGCTATGAAATAACTATTTAAAAGGGGACAGGTACCTTCTGTAACGGAAAAGGAACCGTCCCTGATATGTTAACAATTTTTGACTTTAGGTTATGGGTAAAATACAATGAAACCGTTATGGAAAAGGATATAAAAGAATTATATGATGCAGCGATAAAGGTGAAGGGAAAGGCATATGCCCCATATTCGGACTTTCATGTCGGCTCAGCTCTCAGGACAAAGAGCGGGAAAATATTTACAGGATGCAATGTTGAAAATTCTTCATACGGAGTTACGATATGTGCAGAGAGGAATGCAATATTTAAAATGGTGAGCGAAGGAGAGCAGGAGATCTCATCCATTCTTGTAATAGGGGATACTGAGAAATTCCTGCCACCATGCGGGGCCTGCAGACAGGTAATTGCCGAATTTTCAAAGGAAGATACTCCTGTGATAATGTGTAATAAAAAAGGTGAATTTAAAGAATCAACCGTGGGGGAGGTCCTCCCATTCGGGTTTTCCCTTAATGAGGACAGGTAGGAAATGAAATGAAGAATTTTAATATGTATGAAATGATAATGAAGAAGCGGGATGGGAACACTCTCCAGAAAGAGGAACTTCAGGAAGCAATTGACGGTTATGTCGATGGCAGTATTCCTGACTATCAGATATCAGCACTCCTGATGGCCATATTTTTAAACGGACTTGATCAGAGAGAGACCGAGGACCTTACTGATATTATGCTTAAATCAGGTGATAGTATCTCACTGGATGGGATCGCAGGTGTTAAGGTTGATAAACATAGTACGGGCGGAGTAGGGGACAAAGTAAGTTTCATAGTCTCTCCGATCGTTACTGCCTGTGGAGTAAAGGTCCCGATGCTTTCCGGAAGGGCTCTCGGCCATACAGGCGGGACACTCGACAAGCTCGAATCGATTCCCGGATTTAATGTTTTTCTTAAGGTGGATCAGTTCAGGACGATCCTTGAAAAATGCGGGATGGTAATATCAGGGCAGACCGACAATATCGTTCCGGCAGACAAAAAACTATATGCACTCAGGGATACAACTGCTACGGTTAACAGTATCCCCCTGATAACAAGCAGTATAATGTCAAAAAAATTAGCACTTGGGACAGATGCTATAGTTCTTGATGTAAAGACCGGAAGCGGCGCATTTCTCCCTGATATGAAAGATGGAATTGAATTATGTAAATCAATGGTCAATATTGGTGAAAAAAGTGGAAGGAAAACTCTCGGGCTTATAACCAATATGGATGAACCTCTGGGTACTGCTGTGGGGAATTCTCTGGAGATTATCGAATCGATAGAATGTCTGAAAGGGAACGGGCCTGAAGATCTTATGACTGTAACATTAGCACTTGGTGCCTGTATGCTTATTGCTGCCGGAGTTGAAGATGATTTCGGAGCTGCAATTGTAAGGCTCAAGAAGGCTGTCAGTTCAGGCAAGGCATTGGATGTTTTTAGAGACTTTATTGAGGCGCAGGGTGGTGATCCGAACGTTTGTGATAATTATTTCCTGTTTGGTAACAGCAATTCTGAATGGGAACTGAAAGCCGAAAGTAGCGGATATATAAGCTATATTAATGCTTTTGAGATCGGAATGTGCGCAATTGATATCGGAGCCGGCAGGAGAAAAAAAGAGGATATGATAGATCATACTGCCGGATTTATTTTCCATAAAAGATCCGGAGACAAGGTGAAGTCCGGAGACACAATTATAACTGTCCGTTCATCAGGAAAAGAGGATAAGAAGGAAGTGGAGAAACGGTTATTAAATTCTATAAAGATAACATCTGCTGCTCCCGACAAACCGGAACTGGTATACTATTTTGCTGACAAGAATGGTATGTGGGATTGGAAAGAGGTTTCGGGGTAATATCCGGTCAGGATATTATATTAAGTTTACCTGGTCAACAATACCAACGATTATCGATCGTAGAGGTGCATCTTTGTCTTCTACGATCTGCCGTGCAGAATTTCCCTCATCAATAACCAGGACAATTTCACCGGCCCCTGCACCTACGCTATCGACTGCTATAATGTAATCTCCGGTCGGATTTTTTTTGTTGTCTAATTTATCCACTAATAATAGTTTTTTCCCATTGTAGAAATCATGATTGATGGTTGAATATATGGAACCGGCAACTTTTCCCAGGATCATTTTTTTTCATCCTCAAGTATTTCTATACCATCAACTATTCCTATGATCGTATGATCAACAGGCACAAACCATGTTTCAAGAGCAAGAGCTGCTTCCCGTCCGCCCTCGTAATAAATTAATTCTCCTTTTCCGGCCATATAGGTAGGGTCTGCAGCAACTATCTGTCTGCCAATCGGCCTTCGATTCCTGTCCAGAGGCTGAATAATTAGCATTGGTACTCCATCAAGTCCCTCATATATCACAGCGGGAGTAACGGTACCGATTACTTTTCCCAACAACATTATTGTTCCCCATCTTTGATCGATAGTGCAGTTGAGTTTTTAAAGCTTGTGGAAATGTTGATCTGATCGGATGTTTCTCTTTCCGGTCGCGGGATTATGGTTATATCAACAATAGAGCCTTTTTCTGAAAGTGCCACTTTTCCAATATTTACAGCTGTCTCTACCTCTTCCAGCTTCCCGGAAAAAATCACTATGCCTTTCCCACCGAGATCATCTCCCATCCTTATCTCAATAATATCTACATCCGCACCCTTGATTCCCGAGTCAGCCGCCTTGATAACCGAAGGGACAGAACTGGTCTCTATGGTGGCAATACATTCATCTTTACACTTTTCTCTTTTTCCGAAAATTGCATCAAAAACTACTTCATGAACATCGGGGAGATATAGCGAATCGGTTATCGATTCTCCACCGGTTACAAGTCCTTTTTTGTATGCCTCATCGACCGATGCTATTGTTCCGCCTATAAGTATAAGATATTTTCCGTTGTGTATAGATCCCGTCCTGATCATTGATAAAGGGGAATGTTTAACCATTGTATCGCTTGTTAATATTCCTTTTGCGACACTTTTTAGTTCCAGAATGGCTATTGAAGAGTGTTTTTTCATTATACTATTCTAAAATGGTCAACAAGGACACATCTCCTCTCTCTTGAAAAG
>DBOL01000110.1 GCA_002299555.1 Candidatus Aminicenantes bacterium UBA647 | reverse complement strand
GCAGTATCCCTTCGGTTCTGAGGAATACATTTGCTGCATTGAATACATCCGACTCGGGAAATGATACGGACTCAACGTAACCTTTTTTCTGCATATGGCTTACCAAAGGTGCCATGCCATGATATCTTAACCCTCCTGCATGGATCGGTGGGGGGACAAAATCCTTACCGAGAGTGTACATGTATAATAAGGGGGTCATACCTGAACTGTCACCGAAATCATACTTTAATTCACCCTTTGTCATTGTCGGACAAACTTCAGGCTCGACTGCATAGAACTTTGTCTTTTTATTCTCCTTCAGATTCTTTCCTATGAAAGGAAATGATAATCCGGCAAAATTTGAGCCGCCTCCAACACAACCGATAATAATATCAGGTTCAAGGCCGAACTCTTTCATCTGCTTCTCCGCCTCCTGCCCTATAACGGTCTGATGCAGCAACACACTGTCAAGAACGGAGCCAAGTGAGTATTTTGTCCCTTCATCTTTTACAGCCAGCTCTATAGCTTCAGAAATAGCCATGCCCAGGCTTCCGGGGTGATTTGGATCTTCTGCAGAGAATTTCCTCCCAACATCTGTCCTGTTCCCCGGACTTTCAAAAACATCCGCCCCGAACATTTCCATCATTATTCTTCTGCCCGGTTTCTGCCTGTAACTGATCCTAACCATAAAAACCGAGAGGTCTATCCCATAACTTGAGCATGCCATTGCAAGAGCAGATCCCCATTGACCGGCACCGGTCTCCGTCGACATCCTTTTCACTCCCTCTTCTGCTGCAAGATAGGCCTGAACGATAGCTGTATTGCTTTTATGACTCCCTGTCGGACCCGCACCTTCATATTTGAAGAAAATATGTGCAGGTGTGTCAAGATATTTCTTTAATCCGTCCGCATAGATAAGCGGAGTCGGACGATACATTCTGAGTACGTCAAGAACCTTCTGGGGAATGGGAACTTTCCTGTCAAGTGTAGTTTCATGTTTTATAAATCCTTCCGGGAATAACGGAAGGAGGTCATCCTTGTTTATCGGCCTCTTCTCTCCCGGATGGAGCGGTGGCTCCGGCAATTCCGGAAGATCCGCTTTTATATTGTAAAAATAGTCTGTAGAATTCTTTGAATTCCTGGTTGCAAATTTTTGCATTTTTCCTCCTAAGTGGTTGATTAATTGATTAAAAAAAAATTATAGAGGGATAGACTTTTACAGGGCGGAGGGATCCGCCCACCAGGAACCGGAAAAAACAACAATGTAAAAATCTTTAAAATTCATTAGCGAAATATTAATTGGAATCTTCATATATGTCAATATGTTAAAGGCAAAATTAATTAAATGTTGCAATTTATAAACAAGACCTGCTTTTTCGTGTATCAAATAACACATTCATCACTATGATCGTGGAGGATAAAATGAAAAAAGTATTCCTGGTCATTTTAATATCAACATTATTGGTAACAACCGGTTGGATCAACGCAAAGGAGTATGATGCTGGCAAAGAAGGATCAAAATGCAAAGAGAAGTAGAACAAATGAATGAAATTTAATATTTGTTAACAAAAAAGGAACCGTCCCCAAAAGGTTAACAAACTCTGTTATTTCAGGAGCAATTCGGCGGGGAATTCGGCGATGAAATCAAGATTGCCCTGCTCGAATCCTCCTTTATGTCCTTTATTTCTATATCCTACATGGTAACTGTATGTCTTTGCAATCTCCTCCATGGACATCCCGTTTATCACTTTCTGGAGGACGCCTATCACCATCCCTGTCCTGTGCATTCCACCACCGCAATGGATCAGGATATTCCCCTTAGGCTCTTCTCCACCCGGCCTGAGAATCTGTTCGTTAATAAGCCTTGCGAAATTTTTCGTAGCTATATCTCTTTTTTCGTTCTTATTCGGGTTTTCTCTTATTGTTGCTCTCCAATGACCATAACCAAGTTCCGCTGTTCTGACATAGGATGCTCCCAATAATGCAGAAGTCTCTCTCTCCGCTTTTATCAGATCATCAAGTTCCATTTCACCATCATAAAGATTAATAACATGTTTTACATTTGCACATTCAAGGATAGACCTGAAGCACGAATCTTTCTTTTCAGGTGAAGGTGTGAAAGCTGTCCTGAATATTACAAGCGGATGTTTTTTACCATTCACATCGGTCCAGAACTTCCCCTTCAGTACATGTACACCAAAGTTATTATTATCTCCTTCTATCAGTACGCCCCTGACCATTGCCCACATGATATGTTCTTCAAGTTCATCTATCAGATGTTTCTTCTGTCCAGGATCAAGTTCTTTAAAAAATGGGAGAAGCTTATTCCTCAATTTGATAGCGGAGTCGTCTGCACTTGATTTCAATAACGACCCATACCTGTTCTGCGAATTGCAGGTTATACAATCAACATCAATCTCTGAATCTTTCACGGACTGCCAGAATCCGGGAGGAACACTCCCATCCTGTTTTACAAATGTTGATTCGGGGGGAAATACATTAATACTATCACTACTTTTATAATGACTGCAGGAAACAAAAAACATACTCGCGATAATCAGGACTAATATTGTTCTTTTCATAATTCTCACTGGCTAATCCTCCTGGCTGATATACTCAACGGAATACTACAAGAATTTTATCAAAACAGAAAAAAAAGTAAAAGGGGTCAGATCAAAATATCTTTTTCGTATCCGATCTTTATCAAATTAATATTTTTTGGATCTGCATTCCCAATGTGGTGTCTGGTATCAGCATAAGCAATATGTTTTGCATGGGGACTCAATGGGCGGTCTTCTCCGAAAAACAACTTTCTTTGAGATAGAATGATATTTAAACCCATATAGTCAATTGCGACAGGATCAAATCCGACCAGCATTCCATAATATTTCCAGACATATTTCGGGTTGAAACCATGGGGCCCTACATTATGAAATTGAGGTGTGAACATCACAAGGACATTCAATCTTGTTTTATCTTTGACAAGAGGAAGATTCCACAATTTACCAAGATCCGCACACGAGTCGTTATGGATCGAGGAAGGGTTTGGAATGAACATTATATAGTTTTTGATAAGGCTCCCGACACCCGACCAGTGATGTGTCCTCATAGGGCGGGCATTGATAAGGGCAGTAGCCTTTTTAAATATCGGATCCCTCAAAACTCCCCGATCTGAAATACTTATATTCTGTTCCCCTACTCCGGCATCCATTACACCTTTTTTCAGTGCCTTTTCCACAGCACTTGTCGTATTGATATATTTCCAGACATTTGTTTTGATCCCGACTATATCTTCCGGCCTTATGATTGATTTCCAACCTTTCACCGGATCATTTTCACCTGTCAGAGCTATAACTGCTTTATCCAGCATATCCTGAACAACATCAGGACGCGTTGCCCCTTTGTCATCAAGTACATTTTTATCCCTGATAAGAACTACAGTTGATTTGACAGGTTTTCCGGTTTCGGAGAATAATAATCCAGGCGCTCCTGTTAAAAGAGTAGTACCAATTACAGCAAGAGATGTATCATGTATAAACTTTCGCCGTGTGACAGATCTTGTTTTTTTTTCACTCATATTACCTCCGATTAAAAAGCTTCACTTTATTATTCATATTTAACTTTACTTAACAAAGCTTCGGCATAGACTCTGTCCGGAGCTTTCAGAACTATAGCGATCATGTTTCCATTTTGTTCTATTCCTGCCCAATTGCCATCAGACAAACGGGCAAATCCATTTTCAGAATCGGGCAAATAATTTTTCTCGAAACTCCGGGATGCTTTTTTGGCTTTATTTATATCAGAATAATTTATCAGCAAAAATATTGTTGGATTTTTATTTTCCTTATCCGGATAATATTTTGCCAATACTGCTTCGGTATCTTTCCCTAAATTCAGAATATTTTCACTTGAAACAAAAGAATAGCTGTTCAGCCAGATATAGTGATAAAAATACCTGATACTGAAAGGGGCAAGGTCATCGGGGGGAAGCTGTGAAACTATAACCGGCTTAATGCTTTGCCCCGGGATCATTTCCGAGATCCTTTTTGCAATCTGTTTTACTACCATCTTTATTTCTTCAGTCTCAGGATAGGCAAGGATCGATATATAATATTGACCTTTCCAGAAAGTCAGTAATCCTCCTCCGTATTCCGACTCCACTTCATCCGATATAAATCTATCCTCGTTTTCCCTGCTGTGAGAAAAAACACCATAAGCGTTTGCAAGTTTTCCCATATCAAAGATATCGACAGTGATCTCATCGGAATCATCTTTGTTGTATATCAATGTGATCATATTCCTGAAATCATAGGAGATGAATAACTCCGCGTTTCCGTTTATATATTCATAAAGATTTTCAGGAGTATAAAACCCTTCAGTTGAGCTTTTTTCCCATCCCGAGATTTTAGATGGAAGAGACCCTGCGATCGATTTTAATGATGTAAGATCATTCGCTGCCATAATAGTGAACCATAATAAGATCAATAAAGGGCAGGATAATATTTTTGTTACCCTTTTCACACACTTATTATATTGAAATAACAAATTAATTTCAATTTTGAAATTATTTGAACAGGTGTGGTTATTGAAGTATAATTGAAAACACTTGCATAGCAGAATAATTCTGCATAGTCTTAGCCTTCGAAGATTTAGCGAAGTAGGCTTAACGGAGCAGGACAATTTTACGGAGCTGTTAAATGAACTACAATTTTGATGATATTGAAAAGAAATGGCAAAAGATCTGGGATGAGAAGAAGACGTTCAAAGCTGTCGCCGGAAAGAAAGAGGACAATTTTTATTGTCTTGAAATGTTCCCCTACCCTTCGGGACGGATACATATGGGGCATGTCAGGAACTATTCCATCGGTGATGTAATTACAAGATTTAAAAAAATGAAAGGGTTTAATGTTCTCCACCCGATGGGTTGGGACGCACTCGGCCTTCCTGCTGAGAATGCAGCAATTAAAAACGATACACATCCAGAACAATGGACAACCTCCAATATTGCACATATGAAAGTGCAATTGAAAAGGATGGGATTCGGTTATGACTGGGATAGAGAACTTGCTACATGTATGCCCGATTATTATAAATGGAACCAGTGTATTTTTATAGAAATGTTCAAAAAAGGACTTGTCTATAAGAAAAGATCAGAGGTCAACTGGTGTCCTGATTGTCTTACCGTCCTTGCAAATGAGCAGGTCATAGACGGACAATGCTGGAGATGTGATTCCAATGTGGATCTCAAAAAACTTGAACAATGGTTCCTGAAGATCAGGGATTATGCGGATGAACTGCTATCTTCTCATAAAGAACTTGAGAGCTGGCCTTCAAAGGTCCTCTCAATGCAGAAGAACTGGATCGGGAAGAGCCGCGGTGCAGCAGTGAAGTTCAAAGTGGATGGAACTGAACATGAGATAGATATCTTTACAACCAGGCTTGACACCATCTTCGGATCAACATTTTTTGCAATGTCAGTAAAACACCCCCTTGTTAAAGATCTTATAAAAGACAATCCCGAAAAAGGAAAAATCGAGGACTTCATAGCTGAGATATCAAAGGAGAACAGAGAGACAAGAGAACAAACTGAAAAAAAAGGGATATTTACCGGAAAATATGCGATCAATCCGTTCAGCGGTGAAAAAATGCCGATCTGGCTTGCTAACTTTGTATTGATCGAGTATGGCAGCGGGGCCATCATGTCGGTTCCTGCACATGATGAGAGAGATTTTGAATTTGCAAAAAAATATGATATCCCGATAAAAAGAGTAATTGTAAAAGATAAGGATAAAGAGTATTCCGAAGAAGTTGATGAAGTTTTTCACGATGAAGGTTTTGTAATAAATTCAGGGAAATACTCAGGACTCAGTTCTGCAGAAGCGGTCAGGGAGATGGATGTTTTCCTCAAAGAGAACGGTCTTGGACAAATTGAGACACAATACAGGCTCAGGGACTGGGGAATCTCCCGTCAGAGATATTGGGGCACACCGATCCCGATGATCTATTGCGATAAGTGCGGTATTGTTCCCGAAAAGGAAGAGAACCTCCCTGTAGAGCTCCCGAAAAACATTGACTTTACACCTGGTGGAGGGTCTCCGCTTGAGAAAAGTGAAGAGTTCAGGAACACCACATGTCCGAAGTGCAACGAAAAAGCTGTCAGGGAAACAGATACCATGGACACATTCTTTGACTCCTCATGGTATTTTTTCAGGTATGCGGCACCATCAGACAAGCTTCCGTTTGACAGGGAAGAGATAAACAGCTGGATGCCTGTTGACCTGTACATCGGAGGCGTCGAACATGCAATACTCCATCTGATCTATGCCCGTTTCTTCACTAAAGTATTCAGGGACCTCGGTTGGTCAGATATTTCAGAGCCATTTCCAAGACTTCTTACCCAGGGTATGGTAACACTGGGCGGAAGTGCAATGTCCAAGTCGAAAGGGAATGTAGTCGATCCTGACGGACTTATAAAAAAATACGGAGCCGACACTGTGAGGCTTTTCATACTATTCGCTGCTCCTCCGGAAAAAGGGTTGGAGTGGAATGATAAAGGTGTGGAAGGGGCAAACAGATTCCTATTGAGGATCTGGAACCTTTTCAATTCAAATATGGAGATCATAAAGTCGGGCGGAAGAGGAGATCTGAGAAAAGAAGAGACCAAAGATATTCTGATCAAACTGAATCAGACGATAAAAAAAGTTACCGAAGATATAGACCAGAGATTCCATTTGAATACAGCGATCGCTGCATTGATGGAATTTTTTAATCTTGTAAGCAGTTCAATAGAAAACATCAAAAGTGAAGATCCGGGATTGCTTTCACAAATATTTGACGTTTTCCTGAGACTTTTATCACCTTTCGCACCTCACTTTGCCAATGAATTATGGTTTTTGTCCGGCAAAGAGAGTATACTGGAGGAAGAGAAATGGCCCGAATGGGATGAATCACTTCTGACAACTCAAAGTATAAATATTATGGTCCAGATAAACGGAAAGATAAGAGACAAGTTAATTGCACCGATGGATGAGTCAGAAGAAAATCTCAAAGCTGCTGCCATGGCATCTGAAAAGGTCATACAACACCTGGAAGGCAAAGAGATAATCAAGGTTATTTTTATTAAGAATCGGATGATAAGTTTTGTAATTAGATGAAAAGGATAATTACCTATACATTAATACTGTTATTCATATCAGTATTTGCAGGTTGCGGATACAAGGTGTCAGGATCGGGGAAATACCTGCCTGATGATCTGAAGACCATTGCAATTCCGGATTTCAACAACAGGACAACAAAAGCAGAGGCTGAACAATTTGTAACTTTTGCAATACGGGATGAGTTCATAAAACGGAGCTCCATGAAACTTGTTGACCGGGTGGATGAAGCAGATGCACTCCTCGAAGGTGAGATCATAAATTTCACTATTAAACCTTTGTCCTATTCATATCTCGGATCAACAAACCAGTATACTGTTAACATAACACTGAATGTCACCTTCATTAACCTGAAGAACGACTCTGTGATCTATCAGAATAAGAATATGACCTTCTCGGAGGATTATGAAATTGAGAGTGGAGATTTTTTCTCACAGGAAACTGAGGCTATCGAGAGGATCTCTGAAAAATTTGCAAAGGGAATCGTGTCTGCATTGTTAGAGAATTACTGATGCCGAACCGTTCTTTTTTTGAGTTTTATAATTCACTTGATAACAGCGATACCTTAAGGCCTGTAAATTTCTTTTATGGGTTCAATGAATTCATGGGCGAAGTATTGATCCGGAAGATCTCCTCCGGTTTCCTGGAGGAGAAAAGTGATTTTAATTTCAGGCGTTTCTACTTTGATTCTGATGATGCCCACTCCTGGCCTCAAATAATTGAAGAAGCAAAAAGTTCAAGTTTCTTTCTGCAATCAAGGAAACTTCTGGTGGCAGTTATTCGCGATCAGAAAAAGATCATTCCGTCAAAGATTGATATTGAGATATTAACTGAATATATAAAAAACCCGAATCCCAATACGATACTCGTTATCTATCTTTCTATGAATCTGACCATGGATGAGTTCAAAAATCTGAAAAGAAGCAAAGTTTCAAAACTGATAAATATGCTCGGAAAAGGCGATGTGAATATCATAGACCTTGACAGCATAACTGACAAGCAGGCACGGGAATACATCAAGTCATACCTTAAGGGGAACAATATATCAATAACTGCAAGTGCTGTTGAAAAACTACTCGAAATAAAAGGAGATGATTTCATCTCCATTTTACACCAGCTCGATAAGATGGTTATTGCCGATTTCGAAGGGAATAGTATCGATGCAGAAGACATTGATGAAGTTATAACCGGGATGGAAGCTCACAGTATCTGGGATCTCACAGAAGCAATAGAAAAAGAGGATGCTAATCAATACCTGAAGATACTCAGATACCTCTTCACGAACGGGATAAAGCCAACATTGATCATCGGAACACTTATAGCCCACTACAATAAGATATTCACTGCAAAATTTCTTCTTGAAAGAAATTTTAATATTGGTGATGTTGGAAAAGTACTTAACCAACCAACTTTTTTTCTGAAAAGGTTTATAGATCTTGTGAATACTTTTACGTCGAAGCGACTCAAACATATACTGAAAATTGTATATAAGCTTGATTTTGAATCAAAAACCATCGGAGAAAATTCAGCTAAAGTATTACTGGAAAATTTTATTTTTCAGATAAAAGGGTAATGATCCCCTCTGATACGCCCCTTCTATTATTTAAATTAAAGATTCTGAAGATAATTATGCATTGACTCCGCTGCGATCTTACCGTCACCCATTGCAAGGATAACCGTAGCACCGCCCCTGACAATATCACCACCGGCAAAAATGTCAGGTCTTGTTACTGACTGCATACCATCATTCACAACTATAGTTCCCCAGGCAGTCATTTCAAGTTCCGGTAACACCTGCTGGATCAGCGGGTTCGGAGCAGTTCCGATACCAACTACAACCACATCTACATCCATCAGATATTCAGAACCCTGCATCGGCCTCGGCCTTCTCCTTCCTGAATCATCCGGTTCTCCAAGTTCCATTTTCTGAGCTTTCATCTGTTTTACTTTTCCCTTTTCATCCCCGATGTATTCGATTGGATTATTGAGGTTAAGGAATTCGATCCCCTCTTCTTTTGCATGGTGGATCTCTTCATCCCTGGCCGGCATTTCAGCTTCCGATCTACGATAAATGATCATTGCCCTGTCTGCTCCCAGCCTCTTAGCAGTTCTGACCGAGTCCATTGCTGTATTTCCGCCACCGATAACAGCTACATTCTTCCCTTTTACTATTGGCGTGTCATATTCAGGGAACTTAAATGCCTTCATAAGGTTAACCCTTGTAAGATATTCATTTGAGGAGAATATATTTATAAGGTTCTCGCCCGGAATGTTCATGAACTTGGGAAGTCCTGCTCCACTCCCGATAAAGAATGCTTTAAATCCTTCTTCCTTCAGATCATCAAATGATGCTGTCCTTCCTACGATGAAATTGTTTACGAACTTGACCCCCATCTCTTCCAGATTCTCTATCTCCACTCTCATTATTTCTTTGGGGAGCCTGAATTCCGGAATCCCATAGACCAGAACTCCGCCAAATTCATGCAAAGCTTCAAATAAAGTAACATCATATCCAAGTTTCGCAAGTTCACCCGCAGTAGTAAGTCCTGCAGGCCCTGATCCTACTATTGCAACTTTTATATTGTTCGGTTCGGCAACTTCCGGAATAGACATCTCTCCGCTCAACCTTTCGGTATCCGCCGTATATCTCTCAAGATTTCCTATTGCAACCGGTGGTTCTCCTATTTTATTATAGATACATTTTATTTCACACTGGGTTTCCTGAGGACACACCCTGCCACAAATTGCAGGAAGAGCATTTGTACTCTTAAGGACAATTGCTGCATTTTTCATGTCTCCCTTCTCGATCTCTTTGATAAATCCGGGGATATTTATATTTACAGGACATCCGGAGATACAGGTCGGTGTAGGGCAATCAAGGCATCTTCTTGCTTCCAACGCAGCCTCTTCGGCAGTAATACCATTGTTAACTTCAAAAAAATTCTTATTCCTCTCATCCGGAGAACTCTCCGACATCTTTACCCTTACACCTTTCAACCTCTCTTTAGCACTAAGCAAATTACGGAGTTCCTGTCTCCATTCTGAGGATCTATCCTTTTTCAATTCTTTATAATTTACACTCATTCTACTCCTCCGTCAGATCCCTTGAGAACATTTTCATATGCGATCTTTTCCTGTTCGACATAAGCACCCAGTCTCAGTAGCATCTCATCAAAATCAACTTCATGAGCATTGAACTCAGGACCATCAACACAGACAAATTTTGTGGTGCCACCTACGGTTACTCTGCAAGCTCCGCACATTCCGGTTCCATCAACCATTATTGTATTGAGGCTGGCAAGTGTGTGAATATTATATTTTTTTGTAAGTAGAGCCACAAATTTCATCATTACAGCCGGGCCTATCGTTACCACTTCATCCACATTTTCTCTGTTTATTATATGTTCAACACCTGAAGTAACCAATCCCTTTGTTCCCGCACTTCCATCATCAGTATAAACTAGGACCTCATCTGCAAACTCCCTCATCTCATCTTCCAGAATTATCAGATCTTTATTTCTTGCAGCAAGTATGACAATAAGCTTGTTCCCTGCCTCTTTGAAAGCTTTTGCTATCGGATAGAGAGGCGCAATTCCAACTCCTCCTCCGGCAGCAATAATAGTACCCAATTTCTTAACATGTGTGGGAAGTCCGAGAGGTCCGACAATATCTGTAACCTCATCTCCCTCTTTAATATTGAAGAATTTGTGGGAAGTCAATCCGACTCTCTGAATTATCAGTGTTATTGTCCCCTTTTCCAAATCTGAATCTGCGATAGTCAAAGGGATCCTCTCACCTTTCTCTCCAAGTTTTACTATAACGAATTGTCCAGCCTTTCTACTTTTTGAAATCCGCTCTGCCGTAATGACAAGCTTAACTACATCTTTTGATAATACTTCACGTTGAACAATTTTGTACATGGATGCTCCTCCGTAAAAAGAGATACAATATCAAAATTTTCCATAGATTTCAATTGATTTCAAACAAATCCTGTCAAGATGTTAATTTTTTTTACATTAAATAGTGTTAACTTTTTTTATACCTCCAAAATACCTTCAGGGGCATATTCAGATAATGCTCTATACAATCATTTGATTTTCAAATATAATAAAAAAAACTCCGGAGGCAAATATGATCTATCCAGACAAAAGAGTGGTTTATACGGTTTTCTATTTAATAGTTGCATTTCTTTTCCTCTCTTCATGCACATCTGTTCCAATTACCGGAAGAAAGAGAATAGCACTTCTACCATCTTCCAATCTGGCAACCATGGCTTTGCAGAGTTATCAGACACTCCTTAAAAAATCCAGGCTTTCAACAGATAGTCGTAAGGTTGCCACTGTCAGGAGAGTTGGAGCCCGGATCGCTAAAGCTGCTGAAGCATTCATGAGAGAAGAAGGCCTTCAGAGCCAATTGAAGCATTTCAAATGGGAATTCAACCTTATTGATGATGATAAAACAATAAATGCTTTCTGTATGCCAGGGGGAAAGGTGGCTATCTATACAGGAATAATGCCTATTGCGAAAGATGAGGCCGGCCTTGCGGTCATAATGGGACATGAAGTCGCTCATGCGATCGCTAAACATGGAAACGAAAGGATGAGCCAGATGCTTCTTGTACAACTTGGCGGTGTTGCTCTCGATGTTGCAATAAAGAATAAACCGGATGAAACAAAGAACATGTTCAGACTTGCTTATGGAGTAGGCACTCAGCTTGGCCTGCTGCTGCCTTTCAGCAGAACACATGAAAGTGAAGCCGATCATATAGGACTGATACTTATGGCAAGGGCCGGATATGACCCCGTTGCCGCTCCGTATTTCTGGCAGAGAATGTCAAAGATCGGAGGAGGGAAAAGAGCCCCTCAATTCCTTTCTACTCATCCTTCTCCTTTGAAACGGGTAAAACGACTCAAACAGCTGATACCTGATGTCCGCTCAAAATATTTCCGGAAAAGATGATCACTTAATAGATTAAAGTGTGTTGTTATTGCTCTTTAAGAGAAATTCCTTATATCCTTCAAAGTTGATTTATGAGGAAAAGTCTGCTATATTATTACTAATGAGACTTAACAGACAGCAGATAGAACGGATGGCCTTTAAGGTCGTTAAGGAATTACTGTCTGAAGATATGATCCTTACTGATGATAGAGAAAAAACGCTGCTTGAGATCGAAATGGTTGTAACAAAAGAGCTTGAAAAAGAGGATTTACTTGATGAAAAAGTAAAGGATATATTGAAAGATAAGCTTAACGAGATAAGGAATACGAACATAGATTATTACGAAATGTTCAAAATGGTTAAGTCAAAACTTGCCGAGCAGGAGGAGATCATATTATGACCTTTAAGCTCTCAAGAAACAAAGTAAACTTTCTTGCATCATTGATAACAGAATACATAAAGGAAAATGACGAACTCGATTATAATGGGAACATCGGCGATGTCAGGATGAAGATCTTTCATATTATCATGGAAGAACTGAGGCTTTTCAACCAGATCGAGGATGATGCAAAAGAGAGGGTAAGATCTCAGAAAAGATCTGTCCCGGAAGGTTCGAGAGAATGGGAGATCCTTTTCCGTAAATATGCTGTCGAAGAACTCGACAAATTAGGAAGACTCTGGTAGGTCCTCCTCCCCCTGAATTCCTCCAATATTATTCAAATTATTCTTTCATAATGAATAGTTTTATTCAAAAAAATCAGCCCGTTCCAACGTAGTTTAAAATTCATTTTTTTACAATTTTAAAATTATTGTTAATAAAGTTTTTGTATGATATTATGAACGATTAAATTTTAGGGATAAAAAACATGGGAATAATTAAAATCAAAAAAGGCTTGAACCTTCCGCTTAAGGGTGATCCGGATCAGATCATTTCCGAAGGAAGAGATGTTGAGAAAGTTGCGATCATTGGTTATGACTATCCCGGAATGAAACCGACACTCAAAGTTGCTGTCGGTGACAAAGTAAAAACGGGACAACTTCTGTTTACTGACAAAAAAATGGAGGGAGTCAATTATACTTCCCCCGGAACAGGAACGATCAGTTCGATAAACAGAGGTGTAAGAAGAGTTTTTGAATCGATCGTAATTAACCTGGAGGGCAAAGGTGAAGTAACATTTAAATCTTACGCCCCCGAAAAACTTGATTCGTTAAAGAAAGAAGAAGTAATGTCTTTACTTATCGAATCCGGACATTGGACATCTTTAAGAGAACGTCCTTATGGAAAGGTTGCTGATCCGAAAGTAACACCAAACTCCATATTCATCACAGCAATGGACACCAATCCACTTGCCCCTTCCATCGGAAAGATCCTCGAAGGAAAGGAGAAGGATCTCAATAACGGCATCCGGATATTATCAAAGCTTACTGAAGGGAAAATCTATTTTTGCAAATCTCCTTCTGACAATATCAACATTGATGATATTCCGTCTTTGTCTGTTGAAGAATTCTCAGGGCCTCATCCTGCAGGGCTTGCGGGAACTCACATCCACTTCGTAGATCCTGTACATTCAAATAAGAAAGTATGGCACATCGGATTACAGGATGTTATTGCAACAGGAAAACTTTTCACTACAGGGAACCTCTATCTTGAACGAATTGTTGCTCTTAGCGGACCTTCAATTCTGAAACCGAGACTTATCAGGACAAGATCAGGTGCAGCTATTAAAGATCTGGTGAAAGGTGAATTGAGGGAAGGTGACAACAGGGTAATTTCCGGATCTGTTTTTGACGGAAGAACTGCCGGTGAGGTCACAGGATACCTCGGGAAATTCCACCAGCAGATCACAGCATTGAAAGAAGGAAGAGACAGGAAGTTCTTCGGATGGCTGGGGCTGGGGTTCAAAGAATACTCCATTAAAAATATTCTGATCTCTTCACTTTTCAGAAAAAAGAAATTTGATCTCACTACTTCTCTCGAAGGAGGCAAAAGAGCAATAATCCCTGTCGAGAACTATGACAGAGTGATGCCTCTCGATATTATCCCCACTTATCTGCTGAGAGCTCTTGCAGTTGATGATGTGGAAGAAGCAGAGAAGCTCGGATGCCTCGAACTTATTGAGGAGGATCTTGCCCTTTGCACATTCGTTTGTGCAGCAAAGAATGATTACGGGACTTACCTGAGAAAAAACCTTACATTGATAGAGAAGGAAGGATAATGAAATTCTTAAGAAAAATTTTAGATAATCAATCAAAACATTTCAAAAAAGGGGGAAAACTCGAAAAGTTAGAGCCACTATGGGATACATTCGATTTTTTCGTCTATACTTCCGGTGAAGTTGCAGCTAAACCTACATTTGTCAGGGATGCGATCAACCTGAAGAGAATGATGATGGTAGTTGTTTATGCACTGATTCCTGCTACTCTTTTTGCTTTCTATAATACCGGACTCCAGATCAATATTGAACTGGCTAATCTGGGGAAAAGTGCAATTGACGGCTGGAGAGGCGGCATCGTAGCACTGCTGGGCAGTGGATATGATGCTGGCAGTATTATTTCAAATGTACTTATCGGAATGCTCTATTTTTTACCTGTATATTTTGTATCATTTGCAGTTGGAGCTTTCTGGGAAATATTGTTCGGAGTGATCAGAAAACATGAAGTAAGTGAAGGATTTCTTGTCACCAGCCTCCTGTTCCCTCTCATAATGCCTCCCGGAATACCTATATGGCAGGTTGCACTCGGTATTTCATTCGGAATCGTTATAGGAAAAGAAGTTTTCGGCGGTGTCGGGATGAACATAGTCAATCCTGCTCTTGCCGGAAGAGCTTTTCTTTTCTTCGCCTATCCTGCACAGATCTCCGGTGATGCAGTGTGGGTTGCACTTGATGGTGTTACAAAAGCAACCCCTCTGGCAAAATTTGCAGAAGGATTTCAACCGGATATTTCCTGGCTGGATGCGTTTATCGGCACAATTCCGGGATCTATGGGTGAGACATCAGCTATAGCATGCCTTATCGGGGCATTTATCCTTATCGCTTCCGGTATCGGATCCTGGCGAATAATGGCAGGTGTCATGGGTGGAATGGTTGGACTATCACTACTTTTTAATCTCATTGGAAGTGCAACAAACCCGATGTTCGGCATGACTCCGGAATGGCATTTTGTACTCGGCGGTTTTGCCTTTGGTATGGTCTTTATGGCAACTGATCCCGTCAGCGCGGCAATGACAATGAAAGGGAAGTATTATTACGGACTACTGATAGGATTACTGGTCGTCCTTATAAGGGTTATAAACCCGGCATTCCCTGAGGGAATGATGCTTGCTATCCTGTTCGCAAATGTTTTTGCTCCAATAATAGACAGGATAATGATAAATAAAAATATTAAGAGGAGGATACTCCGAAATGGCAGCTGATTCAATAAAAAAAACAATAGGTGTTGCTATAGGGGTCTGCCTGGTCTGCTCCGTACTGGTTTCGATCGCTTTTGTTCAACTGAAACCGATCCAGGACAAGAACAAGGAACTGGATAAACTGAAGAACATACTCCAGGCAGGCGGAATAGAAGCAGATAGTGGCGCTGATATTAAAGCGGTTTACGAAAAAAATATTGAACCGGTCATAGTTGACCTTAAGAGCGGTGATATCGTAGCCGACCCTGATGAAAGAATTAAACCTGAGAATTTTGATATCGAGGCTCTTGCAAAAGATCCTGCATATTCTAGTGTTATCCCTTCGGATAAAGATATTGCAGATATAAAGAGACGTCCGGACAGGATGATCATTTATAATGTTAAGGACCCCGAAGGAAGCGGGGAGATCATTAAGAGGATATTTCCTATGTATGGCCGTGGGTTATGGTCAACAATGTACGGACTCCTTGCACTAGACAAAGATATGAGTACCATCAAAGGCTTCACATTTTACAAACATGAAGAGACCCCCGGGCTTGGTGGTGAGGTTGACAATCCGAAATGGAAAGGGCTGTGGAAGGACAAAATAGCATTTGACATCTCCGGAGACAAGGTTACCCTGAAGATCAAAGTGATCAAAGGTGTTGTTTTAAAAGAGCGGCCTGAGGCAAAATTCCAGATAGACGGACTTTCAGGTTCCACATTGACAACAAGGGGAATAAACAACCTTGTCAGATTCTGGCTGGGACACGATGGGACAGATTGGGGTTCAACCGGTTACGGGCCGTATATCAGTAAGCTTATCGCCAATCTGAAGGGGAACGACAATGAGTAAATTTAAGAAAACATTATTTGACCCGATTCTCAATGACAACCCTATCATGCTCGGCGTCCTTGGGATCTGTTCCGCACTGGCAGTAACATCTAAACTTGAAACATCTCTTGTTATGTCACTCGCGGTTATTTTCGTTCTGGCATTCTCAAATCTCGCCGTTAGTATAATAAGAGATCATATCCCGGGAAGCATCAGGATAATTGTTGAAATGACAATAATTGCCTCTCTCGTTATAATAGCTGATCAATTAATAAAAGCTTTCTTTTATGACGTTAGCAAGCAATTGTCAGTGTATGTCGGACTTATAATAACAAATTGCATCATAATGGGAAGAGCAGAAGCATATGCACTGAAGAACCCCCCGGGAATGAGCTTCATTGACGGGATAGGGAACGGACTCGGTTATGCATTTGTACTCGTAGCTGTCGGATTTGTCAGAGAATTGTTCGGAGCTGGAAAATTACTCGGATTCACCATACTCCCTCTTACAACAGATGGTGGCTGGTATGTATCGAACGGAATGTTATTGCTTCCGGCAAGTGCATTCTTTCTGATCGGATTTTTGATCTGGTTCACCCGGACAATAAAAAAAGATCAAATAGAGAAGGGATAATAAAATGTTTGAAGAATACTTAAGTCTTTTTATTAAATCGATTTTCATTGAGAATATGGCATTAGCATTCTTTCTCGGAATGTGTACCTATCTTGCCGTATCAAAAAAAGTTGACACATCATTCGGACTGGGGGTTGCTGTTGTTGTTGTTCAGACGATCACCGTCCCTGTAAACAATCTTATCTATAACCATGTCCTGAAAGAGGGTGCTCTTTCATGGGCGGGACTGCCGGATGTGGACCTGACATTCA
>DBOL01000092.1 GCA_002299555.1 Candidatus Aminicenantes bacterium UBA647 | reverse complement strand
GAAGCAAGTTTAACCGCCCTCATCTATTGGAATACTCTTAGATAACCTGCCGACCTTTTGATTACGAAACACAACAGCCAAAACAATATCATCAGTATTGCCTTTTCATATAGGTGTTATGCAAACATGGCAAAATGAGTGTGACTAAAATGTGTCCATATTGTGACCACCGGATATGATCAGAATTCATGGAGTTTTATAGGTGGTCGGATCAGGGTGTTGGTACCGGAAATTTGATATCAAATCCCTCAAATTTGACTTCCCATGAAGGATCGCTTCTTACCTTAAGAGATGTTACAATTACAAACCTGATCTTCTGAGCGGTTTGTCCGGCAAACTTTTGGGGAACAAGCCCGTTCACTTTTTTATCACTTTCCCATTTCACCTGCTCCAGTTCTGAGACACGAAAAGGAAATTTCCCAAGGATCAGGATCCTCCCCTTCTTTTTTCCGAATCCTTCCCCTTTAAAGTAAACCCTGGTAGAAGCCCTTACAGCTCCAAGAGGATTAGAAAGCATTGCTTTTATTTTGGGTTTAATTACAATCAGTTTCTGAGCAATCTTGATGTTGCTCTGCTTTGTGGTTCTCTTTGTGGTGTCTTTATTCTCCCCCCCCAATGGGCAGATAAGTGTGAAAAAAAGAATACAAATAGAAATATTCATAAATGTTTTTTTCATAGGACCTCCCTGCTTCATATATAAAAGTAATCGCAATATATCTCAATGTATTTTTTTTTGGTTCTAGTGAAGGGGTCAACTTTGATTACGAAACAAATGATCAGATCTCTTTGAGTTTCCATTTGCCGCGGCGGAAAACAATGATCCCGATAATTGCTATCATTACATCAGCAAGTATTATTGCCAAGTAAACTCCATGAGCATGAAATCCGAGTTTCATTGAGAGGATGTATGCCACCGGGAGTTCGGTCAGCCAGAAGCAGAAAAAGTTAATGATCGTAGGTGTTTTAGTATCACCGGAACCGTTCAATGCCTGTATCATCACCATCCCGACAGCATAAAAGGGGAAAATAATACTTATGAATCTTAATGCTTCTGTTCCTGCAAGGACAACTGCAGGCTCTGATGTAAATATTTCAACAAACTCTTCAGCAAATAGGAAGAACATCACTGCAATAGAAGTGAGAAACACAAAGTTTACTTTTGATGTAATTATAACCGCCCTCTCTGCTCTCTCAGGTTTTTTTGCACCGAGGTTCTGTCCCACCATAGTTGATGCAGAATTACTCAATCCCCAGGAAGGGAGAAGTGAAAAGATGATAATTCTAATAGCAATTGTATATCCTGCAAGAACAGAACTCCCGAAGGTGGACATTATTCGTACCAGTCCGATCCATGAAGTGGTGGAGATCAGGAACTGACCTATCCCACCAAGAGAAATTCTAATAAGCTTCAACATCAGTTTTATTCTCAGCTTGAAATCATTTATCCGGATCTTTATTCTGTGTTTCCTGTTAAAAAGCAAATACAATTGAAATATAACTCCCGTCCCCCGGCCGATAACTGTGGCTGTTGCTGCGCCTGCGATCCCCATTTCAGGAAACGGCCCAAGTCCGAAAATCAGACATGGATCCAAAATTATATTAATAAAATTGGATACCCAGAGTATCCTCATTGAGAGAGCAGCATCGCCAGACCCTCTGAATATGGAATTAATAATAAACAGGAGCATTATTACAAGGTTAAACCCAATAATGATCTGAGGATACTTATATCCGGAATCGATCATTGACTGTGAAGATCCCATTAATTCGAGCAGATCCGGAGCAAAATAGATTCCGGCAAGAGCAATTGGAATCGAAAGGATGATCCCGAGCGAAATAGATTGAGCTGCTGTAACCGATGCCTTTCTCATATCGCCCTCACCTACCCGTCTTGCTATTAAAGCTGTTGTCCCCATCCCGAGTCCCAGAGAAATAGCATAAAGAAGTGTCATCACGGATTCTGTTATCCCAACTGTGGCAACAGCTTCAGAACCGAGCCTTGAAACGAAGAATATATCCACTACCGCAAAGACTGATTCCATTGCCATCTCCAGGACCATAGGGACAGCAAGTAGAAATATGGCCCGCCCCAGTTTCCCGGTAGTGAAATCCTGTTCAGTTCCTTTGATAGACTCAACAATATCGTTAAATATATCTCTTATCTTCTCCTTCATTTAGCAAGCAGTTTATCGATTTCCAGGAATCAAGTCAATCTGAACGGTTATAAAACTTTTTGACTTTATACAATTGATTTATATAATATTCTGAATTAATATAGTTTCTTCAGGAAGGTGCTATGTCATATAAAAAAAACTGTTCAATTTTACTCATGCTTGCCTTTGTTTTTTTCGCCTGCTTTTCACTAATTTTATCCGGAGAAGAAATTTCACCCGAATTGATAACAATCGAAAAAATATTTGGTAAAAAAGAATTCAAGTCAAAATCATTCGGCCCATTCAGATGGGACAAAACCGGCCACTCTTTTACACTGCTTAAGCCTTCAAAAAAGGATGAGAAAATAAAAGAACTTTTCCGGTATAAACCCGGAAAGAAAAAGTTTAAAAGACTAATAGGGATAAATGATCTCCCCAAAACAGGTGAAAAGGGAGAAAAGATGGTAATTGAGGATTATTCAATATCCCCCGACGGAAGAAAGGTCCTGATATTTACTAATTCAGAATATGTCTGGAGGGCAAAAACACGCGGCAACTACTGGGTATTTGATCTCAGATCAAAAAAACTCTGGAGGATAGGCAAAGAACGAAAGAATTCATCAATGATGTTTGCAAAATTTTCTCCTGACAGTAAGAAGGTAGCCTATGTCAGTGAAAGGAACATTTATGTGGAAGATGTATCTGGAAGTGATTTCATTCAATTGACCGAAAGCGGTTCAGACTCAATTATTAACGGCACTTTTGACTGGGTATATGAAGAAGAGTTCCATATGAAAGATGGTTTCAGATGGAGTCCTGACGGAGAACATATAGCATTCTGGCAATTTGATATTTCAGGTGTTAAAGATTTTCATCTGATAGATTATATTTCAGATGTATATTCAAAAGTAATTCCTATCCAATACCCGAAGGCAGGAGAGACAAACTCTTCATGCCGGATCGGATATGTAAAAAGTTCAGGTGGGAAAATTCTTTGGGTAAATTTTGAAGGTGATCCGAGGATGCATTACCTTGCAAGAATGGAATGGGCCGATTCATCTGATGAGCTGATCATTCAGAGGCTTAATCGTCCACAAAATGCAAATGTTGTGTGGATCCACAATATAAAAAACAGAATCAAGAAAAAAATATTTGTAGATACAGATGATGCATGGCTTGATGTTGTGGACAAGTTCTACTGGACAAATAATGGAGAATCATTTTTATGGATCAGCGAGAAAGACGGATGGAGACATATTTACAGGATTTCCAGGGACGGGACATCAACAAAATTAATTACTCCCGGAGATTTTGACATAATTTCACTTCTCGGAATTGATAATAACAAAGGGCTGGTATATTTTTCCGCATCTCCTGAAAACCCTACAGGATCTTACCTCTATTCAGCTTCGATCTCAGGTGAACCGGTTATAAACAAAATAACTCCGGAGAACTTTTCCGGAATGCACAGCTATGATATTTCGGAGGACTCTCAATACGCAGTCCACCGCTACTCCTCTTTCGGCACACCCCAGGTCATTGATATAATAAAACTTCCAGACCACAGGAGGAGATCATTACTTGAGGACAACAAAAAATTAAGGGAAAAAATATCGACATTATCTCTTGCCGGCGAAGAGTTTTACAGACTTGATATTGGGAAAGGGATCGAACTTGATTGCTGGATGATGAAACCTGCTGATTTTAATAAAAACAAAAAATATCCGGTAATATTTTATGTATACGGGGAACCGTGGGGACAGACAGTTAAAGATTCATGGAAAGGTGATACATACATGTGGCACAGTTTACTGAATCAGAAGGGATATATAGTTATGAGTATTGATAACAGGGGAACACCATCACCCAGGGGGAGGGAGTTCCGGAAAATTGTTTATAAAAAACTCGGTATATTACCTTCATATGACCAGGCTGAAGGAGTCAAATCTGCATTGAGGAAATTCCTGTTTTTAGATAAAGATAGGATCGGCGTCTGGGGATGGAGCGGAGGAGGTTCAATGACCCTGAACATGTTATTCAGATATCCTGATATCTATAAAACCGGTATATCAGTTGCTCCAGTTTCGGACATGAGATATTACGATACTGTTTACCAGGAGAGGTACATGGGGCACCCGGAAAAAAATCCTGAAGCTTACAAAGAGGGATCACCTATAACTCATGCAAAAGGCCTCAAAGGAAAACTTCTCCTAATTCATGGAACAGGAGACGATAATGTTCATTACCAGAACAGCGAAGCATTGATAGATAAACTGATAGAATACAAAAAACAATTCTCAATGATGGCTTACCCCAACAGACGCCACAGCATTAAGGAAGGTAAGAACACAAAAGTTCACCTGTATACACTGATGACAGAATTTTTCCTGGACAACCTTGCTCCCTGAGTACTGAAGTCTATTCAGGGAGGTCGACCTTATATTTGATCAGGGAAGATTCGCCTTCGTCATCTTCTACGAACATATAGATCATATTATTATGAAATGCGATGGAGGAGTTGATCTTCGAACCATCTTCAATTTTAATTTCTCCGCTATAAAGATATTTCCCTTCTGGGGAAAAAATATCCACTTCCTGACCGTTTTCATTCTCAAGATCAGAAATAAGGACATAGATCAGACCATTCTTACCAATAAAGATCCTGTTGAAATAAGTTGCAATATCAGGCATACCCTTGGTCATCTGATCGATCATCTCTTTGGGCATCCTTCCACCATTAAGACTTATATTTTCAAACCTCTTTCTCTTGAACTTCTCTGAGATCGATTTCCTCTTTCTTCCCTCAAGTGAAAATGATGACAACTCTTTGCCTTTGAGATCAATTTTCATGAATTTATACTTGTCACTCTTGCCATAAATAATATCTTTCCCCTGAAGTGTCAGGACTACACCGGCTGTTGTCTGGGAATCCTTTATCATCAGGACCATTCCTCCTTTCCGTGCGGTCAGAAGTTCCTCAGGTGATATAGATTTGATATTTTCACTCTTTTTTGTATTCATATCATAGATGCTTATCAATTCAGGCTTCTTTCCTCTACCTTCATTATCACTCTTGACCCAGATAAAACTATCTTTGTTAAGATAAGACCTGGGGAATACAAACCTGCCCGTATTTATCTGTTTGTTGAATTTCCCATCTTTTCCAAAATACTGGAACATCCCACCCATCGTAGGAACAATAATCTCATCGCCCACAATAAAAAAACTGAAAGCCATTCTGAATTCACCTGGCCCCTCACCTCTTTTTCCGATAGTGGTAACGAATTTACCATTTTTATCAAATTTAAAGATTTTTCCATGTTTAAGTTCCATCATATAAATATTGCCGTCTGAATCTGTTCGGATCTGTCCGCAACGAATTAAAAGTTCTTCTCCACCTGATCCAACTTCCCAAACCTTCTTAAGATTAAAATCCCAGGTACCTTTTAACGGTTTATCTTTATTTACAATATTTCCTGCTGTTATTGAAATAGTTAATGCTACAAATAGAATTACAAATAGTTTTTTCATTGATTCCTCCAACGTCTTTGTTATCTTTAGACGATGATATTATGGCTATGGTTTCAAATCAAATTCAATATTTAAATTTTGATGCAAAATCTATTTCACATTAAAAAATGATTGTATTCCCACTTTTATTCTCCTATTGAATCTTTTAGCACTGATGATTATAATTTGTAGTAAATGAAAATGAGTGAAAAGAGAGTTAAACCGGGAGTAGAAAAATTTCTAAGCAGTGATCTTTCCCAGTTAAAAGGGAAAAAAATAGCTTTAGTATCCAATTATTCTGCAACTGATTCATCTTTGATCCCAACCATTGAACTGCTGAACAATTCAAAAGATCTGGATATATCTATCCTTCTGTCTCCTGAGCATGGACTCTGGGGGAAATTTCAGGCAGGAGAAAATGTGCCTGAACAAAATGACAAAAGAACCGGCCTCCCCGTATTAAGCCTTTATGATCAATCGATTCCGTCTTCAGCCGACCTCCCTGAGGATATCGACAAAAGGATGAGGATCTTTGATATTTCTGATTCAGGAAAAAAGATCAATAAGATAGCTCTCGAGAATATAGATACCATAATTCTTGATCTTCAGGATGTCGGGACCAGGATTTACACATATATCTCTACTATGGGATACCTTATGGAATCCCTTTCAGGAACAGATAAGGAATTGATAATTTTTGATCGGCCCAACCCTATTACAGGAAAATATATTGAAGGCCCGGTACTGGAGTACCCGAATTATTCTTCTTTTGTGGGATTTTATTCAATACCGGTTCGCCATGGAATGACTATGGGTGAACTTGCTTTATTGTTCAATAGTAAAATATATTCGAACAAGGTCAGGCTTTCTATTGCTGTTGTTGAAAACTGGGAAAGAAATTTGTGGTTTGACCGGACCGGCTCTCATTGGATAAACCCTTCCCCAAATTTACCATCCTTAACTTCCGCAACAGTTTATCCGGGCATGGTATTTCTTGAGGGTACAAATATATCGGAAGGGAGAGGAACCACAAATCCATTCGAGATATTCGGGGCTCCCTGGTTAGATGGAATGTTGATCACAGAAGAGTTGAACAAGAAAAATTTAAAAGGAGTTAAATTCAGAGAAACATTCTTTCGCCCTTATTTCTCAAAATATTCCGGTGAAGATTGTTCCGGAATAAAACTCTTTATAACCGACAGAGATGAATACTCCCCTTTTGATACTATGTTGAATATAATATCTGTTATAAAAAAGATTTATCCTGACAATATGATGATACACAAGGAGTATTTTGATATGATAGCAGGTAACTCCTGGCTCTCTATGGAAATTAACAAAGGTTCAGAGGTAAGTTCAATAATAAGTTCTTATCAGTCCGGACTGGCTGAATTTTCAGAATTGAGGAGACAATTCCTCCTTTATGAGTGACCTTCACATCTGCAGATCAGGATTTGTTGAATTAATTTTCAGATTAAAATAAAATCAAGCGGGGGTTAAAATGAAAAAAATTTTAGCAGGTTTTCTCATAGGAATGTTTGCAGGTGTATTGATCCTCTATTTTGTCAATCAGAAATGGCCTCTCAATGAAATTTTCAACAAGAAAAAAAATGCAAATATCATGGTTACATCCTCTGATGAATCTGGTTTTGCATCTATAACATCCAAATTGGAGCAGGAAGGAGACCTGTTCGCCTATCTCAACACAACTAAAATAGCAAATACAATTAACAAATCTCTAAATACTCTGAAAGATACGATAAATTCCTCTGAGAATATTTCGGACGTAAAGAAAAAAGAAAATGAAAAATGGTTCTCATTCATAAGCAGATTATTAAGTGATAGCGGTCTTCTTCAGATTTCAGGAATTGGGATAAGCTCAAAAGAATATGAAAAGGGTATCACAAGATCTAAATTTGTTATCCAGCATGATCCCGGTAATGGAAGCGGTCTTATCTGGAATATTCTGGGGAGATCGCAGGGGGATCTCGGATCTATTGATATGCTGCCGGATAGTACTGTATTTTCTTCATTTTCAGATTTCAACTATTTCAAGTTATGGAGTTGGATAAAAGATCAGGCAGAAAGATCCGGTGATGATAAGATAAGGTTCGGAGTTACTTCAATGGAGAAAGACCTGGGAAATATGGGAATCGATCTTTCCAAACTATTAAGATCTCTTAATGGAGATTCGGGTATGATCCTGACTTTGGATGAGTCAAGCAAAAAGAAGATGCCTATAGCAGGGAAAAATATTGAGTTCCCTGACCCGGCAATTGCACTCGTTTTTGAAACTGAAGATGATTCCATCTTCAAACTTCTTTCTTCCAGAATCCCTGAAACGAAAGTGGAAAAAATTGATGGTAGAGATACAGTTCTGATCAAAGTACCTGAAATGCCGTTCACATTTTCTCCAAGAATAATCCAGAGTAATAATGTGCTTATCATTGCTTCTAATTCAGTTATCGCAGAAAAGATCTTTGGTGAAAGCACAGATCCCGGACTCAAGAGCTCCAAAGAATTTAAGATATTGTCAAAGGGGATGCCTGATTCAGGGAATGCATTCACATTTATGAGTTCTTCTCTTATCAAAGAGATCATGAGCATTCAGCAGAAATTAAACAATAGTGGAAAAGAAACTCAAACAAAAGAGATGGATATCCTGAACAAGCTGGGACTCAGTTTCAACAATCTCTCTATTTTGAGAATAACTTCAAAGACAGATCAAGGTTATACCATTACAACTAACTCGACAATAAAGACTGAACTATTGATGATGATGCCCATTGTTACTGCAGGAGGGGTCATAGCAGCAATTATGATTCCTCAGATGATGAAAAATAAGCTCAGGAAAGTTAACCCAGAAGAACGATCACAGAACCTGCCATCCCGAGAACTGTAGCAAAAAACCTCCTTATTGTAAATTTTTCCTTGAGGAATAAAGAAGCGAAGATTACAATAAAGATAGTATTTGTCTGATTCAATATAGCAGCGGAATTCACACTTGTAAATTTAAAAGCACTTACCCACAGAATTAATGCAAAGAAACTACCGAGAATTGTTGCAGGGAATGCATATTTCCAGTTCTCCCTTTTCATAAGGGACAAAAACAACTTGGTTCTGTCTTTTCTAACTAACATCAGGATACCAAGAGCTAATGTACCGGCGATCAAACGAAGCTCTGTTACCCACAAGGCCGATGATCTGTCAAGAATTGGTTTCATAATTGTTACACTGACTCCCATAATTATCATGGCAGAAGCTCCGTAAAAAAATCCTATCATCAGATCTCTGTTACTTTTATCTTTTTCTTTAAGCTTCAATGTTGCTATAAGAATTCCAAGGATCACAAGGAAAGCACCGATCATCTCTTTAAAAGTTATCGGAACCATAAGGAAAATGAAAGAGAGGAGGATAATAAAAGGGCTGTAAAGACAATCGACAATAGCAGTAAGCCCTGCTCCCAGCAGATTAAGTGATTTAAAGAAAAGTGTATCAGAAACAGCGATCCCGAGAATGCCACTGATTATAAGAATTGCATAATCGCTTAATATTAGATCAGCAGGAATAAGTTCTACACCTACAATTAAGAGAACAGGGATCATTAACAATGTTGATATAAAGCTTTTATAAAAATTCAGGCTCAACGGCTTAAGTTGCTCGCCTGATTTCTTGAACAATATCACAGCAAATGCCCAGAACAATGCACAGAGAACTGCAAAGATCTTCCCCAGCATATCCGTTGTAAAGAATCCTTCGATCAATCCCATACAGGTTTCAGTAATTCTGCAATTTCTTCAAGATGTTTCTGGTCGATATCAGAAAAATCATCATATTTTTCACTGTCAATATCAAGAACAGCCATCAGCTCTCCGCTACGATTAAAAACAGGAATTACGATCTCTGAATTTGATCTGGAATCACAGGCTACATGTCCGGGATATTCATGTACATTCAGGACAATTATACTTTTTTTCTCTTTTGCACAATCTGCACATACACCTTTATCAAGATCGATTCTGGCGCAGGCAGGCGGCCCCTGGAATGGCCCTAATGACAGATGATCCTCTTTAACAAAATAGAATCCAACCCAGAAATATCCGGGGAAGCTCTCTTTAAGGATTGCAGTACTATTGGCAAGTGTGGAAATCAAGCTATGACTATCTTTAATTTTCTTTTTGATCTTACCGGTAGCCCATCTGTAATTGTCATTCAGGTTCATAATATCCTTTATCAAACATTGTTCATTTGCTTCGACAGTATAACACAATTTTATTAATATTCAGTTGAAATGTGCTTGAATTGGGACATATTTTTGTATAAATGCTGGCAATAATATTGCATAAATATGATCGAAGGAGATAATATGAAAAAATATTTTATTCTTTTTCCACTATTTATATTTTTTACTTTTATTAATCTGTCAGGAATTGAATCCTCCGGTCATTTCTCTCTTCTGGAAGGTGATGTGAAGATAGTAAAAACCAATGGCGATATGTTTAAAGGGAAAACAAATTATCCGCTGGTTACAGGAGATGTCATTCTAACCGGGAAAACCGGAAGATGTGAGATACAACTCTCAAACGGTACTTTGTTAAGACTTGACAAGAATTCCGATATTAAACTTATTTCATTTTTAACAGATAGTGTTACATCCAATAAAAAAATATCAACTGTAAAACTGATGAATGGCTCTATATACACTATGGCACAGATCTACAAACAGGAGATACTCCAGATCATAACTCCACAGATATCTGTAAAAATGGAAAACCGGTCTACTAATCTGATAAGGACAAGTGAAAAAGAATCATCTATTCACGTTATCAGAGGAAAAGTAGGAGTACTTTATGGTGAGAAAAGTAAAACATATCTTAAGTCCGGAGAGTATGTAATATTTCCAAGAAAAGGTAAAAAACATACAGCAAAATTTAAGAATAATGATGAATTCATATCCTGGAACAAATCGGTTAACAGGAATTTTAAAAAGCTGCATTATGGAAAAAGTAATGTCCCTGATGCAATATATATTCATTCACCCGGCATCGTACATTTTGCCGAAAGGTTCTCCACTAAGTTCGGAACATGGGAATATAATGAACTATTCGGTTATGTCTGGAAACCAGGCGCAGAAGTATTCAAAGACAAAAGGCCATTCTTTGATGCCAACTATGTAGAGATCGATGATGAGCTTGTCCTTGTTCCAAATCAGGCATGGGGATGGGCACCGGTTCATCTTGGAACCTGGTTCTTCAGTAAAAATGATGGCTGGTTGTGGATTCCCGGAGAAGCAAAATTTAGCGACCTTCAGTCCCAAACCCGCTATTTAGATGGTTATTTCTGGAACCCGGAAATAGATTATTTTTATATGAATATCGATTCAATAGGACTACTTCCAGGCTACCTTTTTTCTACAAATTTTCCCATACCATCAGGCGATCCATCTGTTATAAACCTGCCAATTGCAAAACCCTCAAACTCAATCGCCAAGAATATTGATGGTGTTTCTACAAAGGTAGGTGCCGAAACTACCATTACAAGTAAGAATATTGCTAATTTGAGCTATGAAAAGATCGGACGGGACTGGAATCCCGATTCAAGGCTGGGTAAAAGAGCCGGAATTAAGATAGTTTACGATCCGGTGGAAAACGTTGTTAAATTTCCGAAATTGAAGGTTTCAACAAGGGATATGAAAGGATGGCAAAAACTCGCTTTAAAGAGATCGATCTTCAGTTCCAGTCACAAAAGAAATATTTCATCAATATATGGAGGATCAGTAAATACCAGTATGGGTAGCAATATAACCGGTTCATCATCCGGCTCTCAATCTGCATCCGGTGTCGGAGGAGGAATGAGTGGTTCCGGGGGTAGTGGCGGAAACGGAGGCGGGGGAAAAGAGAATTGAATTTATTATAGTTGTTTTTTTTTTCTGATTTTCATAAAATCCGTATGTGAGCAGTGAGTGAGATCAATAATATTCTTTCTAATTATTACTATATGTTCTGTTCTCACACCTCAATATATCGACAATGATCAATATCCCCCGGGTATAGACTGGAGATATATTGATACATCAAAATTCAGGATAGTATTTCCCTCAGAAATCACAAAAGAGGGTCAGAGATTAGCTAATATTCTGGAGTATATATACCCGAAGATATCTTCGAATACAACAAAAATGGAGAGGCTTACACTTTTTCTCCCAAATTCAGGAATATTTTCAAATGGTTATATACAATTGGCACCCCAAAAGGGTGAATTTTTTTCAACGCCTCCTCAATCAAACTTCACAGGCAATACGGAATGGTACTCAGCCCTATCCCTCCATGAAGGGAAACATGTTGATCAATTTGACAGATTGAATAGAGGATTCACTAAACTTGGAGATATAATCTTCGGAGATCTCGGAAGAGCACTATTATCTTTTTTGTCGGTCCCAACCTGGTTCTGGGAAGGAGAGGCCGTCAACACCGAGACAATTTACTCATCCGGGGGGAGAGGAAGGATGCCGTCATTTTCCATGGGTACACGTTCGATAGTTCTCTCAGGAAAAAAGTTTAAATATATTAAATCTTATCTCTCATCCTACAAAGATCATATACCTGATATATACAGACTTGGATATTTTATTACCACTTATATGGCAAATAATTTTACAAAAAATAGAATAGATAATGTACTCAGGATCTCCTCCAACTACTCTTTCTATCCATTTATATTTTCCTCTGCTTTAAAAAAAGAAACAGGTCTGAATATAAAGGAATTATATGATCAGGTTATGAAAGACCTTCACTCCAAATGGAGCAATAGTGATTCGAAACTTCATCTAACAAAGTTCCGGAGGATAAACACACTACAAAAAAAAGGGTGGACACTTTATACTTCTGCAAAAATTATGGAAAATGGAGATCTCATATCCCAGAAATATGGAATTTCGACACCAATAAGACTTGTTAAAATATCCCCCGATGGTACAGAGGAGAAGATCACAGGATTCAGGCCGGTCAGTCATATTTATAACATCCTTTCGACAAGTAAGAATAAAATAGTTTGGAATGAACCTGTAAGGGACCCTAGATGGGGAAAGAGAAGTTACTCTGAGATCGTTATTTACAACATCTCCAATAAAAAGAGAAAAAGATTGACAAAAAGGACAAGGTATTTTTCCCCGGCTTTATCTCCTGATGGGGAACTAATAGCTTCAATCCATTTTTCAAAATTGAGAAGATCTTCACTGGTAATTCTAAATTCAGGGAACGGAAACGTAATAAATGAATACAGTTTGCCGGACAATTCCTTTCTCCTTACTCCTTCATGGGACGAGGATGGAGACACAATTGCATTGATAAGAATGAAGAATGGGAAACAAGCTATAGTTGTTTTTGATCTAATTAAAAAAACTTTCATTGATATTTTACCCTTATCCGGGAATTCATATTCCACTCCTGTTTTCTTTGATAATTATATAATTTATAATTCTCCCTATTCGGGAATTGATAATATTTACGCTGTTGAGATCAAAACAGGCGATCAGTACAGGATCACTTCCAGCAGATTCGGAGCATTCTTTCCAGCGATTCATAACGACAGAAAAACACTAATATATTCTGACTATAATATTAACGGAATGGATATTGTTTCAACAAATATTGCCCCTGAAGAATGGATACCTCTTGATAACGTAATAATTAACCGGAATGAATATTTTAAACACGGGAATATCCCCTTCGTTGAGAATGATCTGACAGATGTGAAAAAGATTCCTGAGAAAAAATATATTGTCAGAAAATACAGCAATTTAAAAAATCTCTTTAACTTCCATAGCCGGGCACTACTTCCCTATCGGACAGAACCGGCTGTTGAATTATATTCCGCCAATAAAATTAATACTGCTTTTTTTACAGGGGGTTTCAGTTTTAATACCAATGAGAATGCCGGGAAATTTTATACTAATGCAATATATGCAGGGCTTTTCCCGGTAATCAAAATTGGGTTCAGTAAAGGTAACAGAAATATGAGAGATCCGATGAACCTGAAATGGGATGAAACTACTGCTAATATAGCACTATTATTACCCTTTAATCTTTCAAGGGGAATATTTTCCAGGAATCTGGATATTCAAGCCAAATTATCATCAACAAAAATTTCCGGTAGCAATGAGAATAATGGCTATAGAATTGAAGAGGGTATGATTAACTCCATCTCATATAATCTCCGGTTCCTGAACTTCAAACATTTATCCAAAAGAGACCTGGCCCCGGAATTCGGCCAGGTCTTTTCAACTGAATTTTCTCATACACCATGGGATAGTTATTACAGAGGGAAAAGGATTTTCGCTCAGGGAATTCTATATTTCCCCGGGATCTTCAGACACAATAGTTTAAGGATCGGATTATCATATGAGAAACAAATTCCTGTTAATTATGTTTTTTCAAGCAATATGAACTTCTCGAGAGGATATGACTATGAATTCATGGACAATCTTTTGTTTGCCACTTTTGATTATACTTTCCCGATCGCATATCCGGATCTCATACTTGGGGAACTTCTTTACATTAAAAGGATAAAGGGGGGAATATTTGTTGATCTGGGGAAAGGATACAATATAAATAATTCAAAGTTTTTCAATTCTACAGGACTGGAAATCCGGAGTGATGTGAACCTCTTCTCAATCCCGATCGACCTTGATATTGGGGTGAGAATATCTTATAGATTTGGAAATAATTCTTTTCGTTTTGATCCGATTTTTCTTGGGATCAGTTTTTAACAATGGTTTTTATATTCAAAGTTTTTCTATTGTCTGACCATCTTTAGAATCTCTTATCTCGAATCCCTTTTCTCTGATCATATCCCGATATTTATCGGAAAGTGTGTAATTTTTTTCACCCCTTGCCTTCTCTCTCTTATCCGCAAGTGCAAGGACGTCCTCAGGAATATCTGTCTCTTCCTTCTCCAGAAGTTTCAGTCCGAATACCTGATCAAAATGTTTGGTAATATCAAGTTTTTCTTTGGAACCCAGTTTATTGTCCTTTATCATATCATTAAGCAGAGCCAGAGCTTGAGGAATATTCAGATCATCATTAATAAAACCACTAAATCTTTCAAGGTAGTAAGATCTCTTTTTGTCCCCATCATAGCTTTGTTCATTTTTCATGAGCTCTGAAATCCTGTTCTTAAGATTTTTATATCCTTGAGAAGCACCTTCCATTGCTTCCCAGCTGAACATAAGTTGTTTTCTGTAGTGGGCCCCCAGACATAAAAAGCGGAATGCCAAAGGATCATAACCTTTGTCAACAAGAAGTTTAAGTGTGAGAAATTCTCCTGAACTTTTACTCATCTTCCCTTTATCCATCACCAGGAATTCACCATGAAGCCAATATTTTACCCAGGGTTTTTTCCCGATTGCAGCCTCTGCCTGTGCGATCTCATTTGTATGATGGACGGGGATGTGATCAATTCCACCAGTATGAATATCAAATTGTTCTCCAAGATATCTGGAACTCATAGCGCAACACTCTATATGCCATCCGGGATATCCTGTTCCCCAGGGGCTGTCCCACTTCATATCCTGATCTCCGAACTTGGACTTGGTGAACCAGAGGACGAAATCTGAGTTGTTTCTTTTATTCTCATCTATTTCGGTTCTGGCCCCATATTGAAGATCTTCAACTTTGAGACGTGCGAGTTTCCCATAGTCATCAATTTTTGAAGTATCAAAATACAGATTTCCTCCTGCAAAATATGCACATCCATTATCTTCGATCTTTTTTTCCATATTAATCATATCGTCAATATGATCAGTTGCTCTGCATAATATTTCCGGTTTCTGAATATTGAGAAGAGAAATATCATTAAAGAAAGATTCCTCATAAAATTTTGCTATCTCCCATACACTTTTATTTTCCCTTTTTGCACCAGCCAACATTTTATCTTCACCTTCATCTGCATCACTTGTCAGATGGCCTACATCAGTAATATTCATAACATGGTCGAGTTTAATTCCATTCTCAAGGATTACACGGCGAAGCAGATCATTGAAAATGTAAGTTCGGAGATTTCCTATGTGAGCAAAATTATAAACAGTCGGGCCACAGGAATACATCCCAGCCCTCCCTTTTTCAATTGGCTCGAACTCTTCTTTCTTCTGTGTAAGTGTATTATAAAATCTAAGTTTCATACTTCAGATCCTCAATATAAATTTATCAGGAGCATTATATAGTAATCACTCTTCTATTTCAATTTCACATTTCAATTAAAAATAAAAAATAATATCCGAGCTTCTCAATTCATATACTTAATGGGAATAATAAAATCACTTTCAAATTGAGTATAAATATGATATTAAAACAGAAGGAGAAAATATGAAAAAAAAATTGATGATTTTACTGATCGCGGCTCTTTTTGTTGCAATGATCTTCAGTACAGGATGTAAAAAGAAGTTCGATATCACAGGGACCTGGACCGTATATGGAGACTGGTATACATGGATTACATTCTCCGGTACTGTAACATTTTCCGGTGACAAAACTAATGGTACATTTGTTGACTTCTCAAACGGGACAGGAACTTATACTGTTGATGGCAACAATGTCCGGTGGGAATATCCGTCCGGAACTTTCTATATCGGGACATCAACAGACGACAATGTAATGTCTGGTACTATGAATTCTACTTCCGGGTTGACTGGTACCTGGAATGCGGTAAGATAAAATTTAGCAAAAACAAGAAAGGAGGAACGAGGTTCCTCCTCTCTTTTATTTTTTGCCAGATCAATAAGTTATAACTCCGACCATAAAAAACCAAAGTAATTCTTAAATTTAATATTAAATTTTTAATAAAAATGAGATAAGTCTCTCCGAATTCTATATATTAAACATGAAAGTTGAAAAGTTTAAAAAAAAAATCAAATGTGGTATTTAACTAAAAGGAGAAAATATGAAAAAAAAATTAATGATTTTACTGATCGCTGCTCTATTCGTAGCAATGATCTTCAGCACAGGATGTAAGAAGAAGTTCGATATAACCGGTGTATGGTCTTTTACTTTTACATATGACAGCAGTCATGTATATTCAGGTTCAGTGACCATTTCCGGGGACAAGGCTTCCGGTTCAGCTATTTTTTCTATAAGTGACTGGCCAATGACCGCAGGGACTTATACTGTATCTGACAAAAATGCAACATTGTCAGTAACATGGTCGAATGGTAATACCACAACATTAATGGGTTCGTCAACAGACGATAACAACATGAACGGTACACTAACAGAAACATCTGGTTCTACAGGTACCTGGATGGCTTTTAGATAAAGTTTTAAAATATAATAACTATCAGGAGAGGGGTAATTTAAACCCCTCTCTGTTAGAAATTTTCAATAGAAACAATATTTCGTTACTTTAAGTTAGATTAGTTTTACACTAAGATTACCCACATTATGATCAGTTTATCTTTTATGCTGTTGAATTTCTTTTGTTTATTTAATAAAATGTTAATTGTATTCAGAGGGGGATTTTAAATGAAAAATGTTTTTTCAATTGTAATTCTGGTAATACTTGGAGTGCTTGCTTATAATCATTTTACTAAAACCTATACTGAAGATGAACAATATCTTATTGATGTAAAAGCAGATTTTAAAGATGCACAAAAAGAGATGAAACAAGCAGAAAGAGCGGCAGGCGTATCAGGTGTCGATACGACAAGCAGTTACGAGCATGGACTTGAGACCATAAGAGATATCAGGGCCGAATTACTGGAATATCTTGAACATTTAAAAGATGAAACTATCGTAGGCAAAACATCCAGAATATTGAGAGAAATAAATAAAGTGCTTACCCCTTTGGGCTATCCACCGGAACCTCAATAATACAAAGCTTTAAACACCTTTAAAGATCTTATGCAATTCTCTACATTGTGTACCCTGAGAATTGATGCACCGTTAATTGCACTGATCAGATCTGCAGCTATAGTTTCGATCTCTCTCTCAAAGGGATCTTGAATGCCACTTATAGTTCCCAGAAAGGTCTTTTTTGATAAACCTACCATAACAGGAAGACCCAGACTTTCGAATTTTTTCAGATTTTTAATTATTGTAATATTATCTTCAAACCTTTTCCCGAAACCAATCCCGGGGTCAATTATCATCTTTTCTTTTTTTATTCCCTTCGAATTTGCAAACCCTATCCTTTCATTAAAATATTGAATGATCTCCCCGACCACATCATGATAAAAGGGATCGCTCTGCATATCAGATGGCGTTCCTTTGATATGCATTAAAATCACAGGGACATTAAGATTTAAAACTACTTCTGCCATACCTTCAGAATAAGAGAGAGCAGATATATCATTTATAATATCTGCACCTCCTTCAGTAACAGCAAGTTCTGCAACATGATCCTTATAAGTATCTATCGATATGATCGTATCAAATTCTCTTTTGATCTTTTCAATAACCGGCAATACTCTGTCAATCTCCTCACTTAAACTGATCTTCTTTGCACCTGGCCTGGTACTCTCGCCTCCGACATCGATTATTGCAGCCCCGGCTTTGATCATTGCCTCTGCATGAGAAATAGCGGAATCATGCCGGGTGAATCTCCCGCCGTCAGAAAATGAGTCGGGCGTAAGGTTGAGAATACCCATTACAGCGGGTTCCTCAAGCTCCAGAAAATTATTGTTCAGATATAATTTCATTGTATACTTATTCTTTCAATATTCTTCTTTTCTATCCATCCTGCTATCTCATTCGAAGCTGTTACCTGGACCCAATCCCTGTGCACATCAATTACACGAATCTTCACACCGGGAGATATTTCGAAAAGTATTGTATTTTCTCTTCCAGGACCACTTCGCAAATTTGAATCCGGAACGATGATGACAGCATGTTTATTATTATGAAAATTACTAACCCTGTGTATATGATAGACGGAAATAAATATCAGAAAGATAAATGAGATTAGTATCCCATAAATCAAGCCTTTTGACCTTCCCTCGCGAATCAACTTAAAAGTAAAAAATGAGAAAATTATAAGTGCTCCTAACAGCAAAACAGATAGAACATTTATAGTAATAAAAGATTCAAATCTCATTAATGTCTTCGTAATGAAATCCGGTTCGGGCAGACCTGCCCTATCGCCAAGCAGTTCATCTGTTATCCTGAGATTTTGTTCAATAGATTTGTCAAAGGGCTTGAGCCTTTCGGCTTTCAAATAATTTATCTTTGCTCTTACCAGATCCCCTGATTTAAAATATGAATTCCCTATGTTATAAAATAGTTTCCAATTGCTGATCTCTTCAGCGATCTTCAGATAAACTTCCAGAGCTTTCTGATATTCTCCATTATCATAATATTTGTTCCCTGAAGCGAATTTAGAATTCATCCCAATTGAAAATACAGATGAAATCATGAAGGTTATCAGGATCAGAGTAATGATAGTTTTTTTCATTTTAATTTCAGATCTATCCTCTTTATTAAATTCTTTAGTTCAATGATCTCGTTTTTAAACTGTGAAAAGGTTTTTATTGTCGAAGGTGAAAATCTGGAGAGTTCGCTCTCCGTTCTTATTCTCAGGAATTCTTCAATATCTTTTTTATTTATGCCCGAGGAATAGAACAAACTTTCTATTCTGCCGATATTGATTTCCGACCTTCTGATTCCGGTTTTTAATTCAAGGTAACTTTCTATGATCTGAAATATGTCACCATATTCATTAAGGTCATCCAGGTTTTTCAACAATCTTTGAACAACTTTCCTTTTTCTATATTTTTCATTCCCCAGAATATAAGATTTGATCAAATATTCATAGATAGGGACAAATAGAGTAAACATAAATATCAATAATAAAATAGCTCTGAATGGTAGTGATCTATATAAAAAATTTCTTTGATCCACAATAGAACCTTTCAATATAAAATCGATATCAGACCCGATCTTTGCAATCCCTCCAGAAACAGAAGCCATATCTGAAGTATTATTTTCTCTTATGCCGGATACATTTATACTTAATTCCTTACTCCTGCTTACTCTTATTTTAGATTCAAAAGGATCATAATATTTACACTCAAGAGCAGGTATCACAACAATCCCTGTCCCTTTAAAGGAAACAGGAACTTCGGCCAGAACACTTCCATAGATCCCATCAGCCCTATAGCCTATATTTCTTGTGATCTTCGAAGGGAAAACGCTAAAAGATTCCCCTTTGCTAAATTCCGGTATTTTCAAGGTTTTAATATTTCCAAACCCCTTCACTTCAATTGTGACTGACAAAATTTCATTTATATCAATGGAGCTTTTATTTGCCTTCACTTTAATGCTCAATCTCCCGACAGGTAAATTTTCAGAATTTTCAGAAAGATTCTCAGCCTTAATTTTAATACTATTTGTTGATCTGGTTATCTTTCTCGGAGTAGAAAAAAAAGAGAAAGAATTGTCTGAGAGTGATAACTCAAATCTTACGGATGGAATTAAAAGCTCACCTCCCTTTGAAGGGAATAACACTGCCTTTCGTATCTCATAGACCTGATAATTTTTCCCATCAATTACTTCATTAACCCCATCGATCGATTTTTTAACCGGATACCATTCCTGCCAGAAGCCAGGAAAAGATTGTCCTGAAATAAGATTTACCGACTCAATTCTATTACGCGAGTATAGAAATATCCTATATATTAGCTGTTCACCGACCAGAACAGACCTTTTTGATATCTGTGCCTTCAATTTTACATCAATTTCCTGCGGGGTAGATCGGAATGATTTAAAGGGAGAAAGATCTTCATCAAGATCAAACAAGGATCTCCTGTTTTTTTTGACAACATTTTTTTTAATACTTCCCTTAGTTGCAACTATCTTAAACCCCTGTGTTTTAAGTACTTTGTTGTTATAAATATATTTCACTGGAGGAATTACAAGTGTCCCTTCTTTCAACGGGGCCAGATAATATAAGAAGTTCACGTACGACGAGGATATACCGTTAATGAATTTGAATTCTGAACTTCTGGAGGTCTGGATAATATTGAAATCCCCTATTCCTGACACATCCGGCTTGACGGGATTCTGGATCCCCTTAAAAGTGATCGTATATACAAGATAGTCTTCCAATCCTATCAGTTCTGCATCAACGGAAGCCAAAAACTCAACATCCGCACTTCCCAGATTAATAATAGATAATAAAAAGAGAAGGATGGCTAAGTATTTTTTCAACAGATTACCAGTCCTTCACTTTTTTCGAATTCCCCGTCTTTTTTTTGATTTTCTTCATCTGCTCCTTTTCCTTTTGACTCAGGTAATTCATAATATTCTTATATTTTTCATTCTTTTTTTTATTCTGATTTTTATCTTCCTTGTCTTTATCATCATCTTTTTTATCCTGGTCCTTCATTTTTTTCAAAGTAAGCTCAAAATTCTTTTTTGAATCCACATCTTCAGGATCAAATATAATGCTTTTTTTGTAATTTTCCAGGGCCTCTTTAAACTTGTTAAGCCTGAAGTAAGTGTTCCCCAGATTATAAAAAAAATCAGAATTGGATATACCGGATTTCTCAGGTTCTATTTTTGAAAATTCCTCAAGAGCTTCATGGTATTTTTTGAGATTAAATAAAGCCGAAGCTGTATTACTTTTTAATTCTGGCGAGGACGGCCTGATCCCCTTCGCAGATAGGAATTTTTTTAAAGCCTTATTATACTGTTTTTCTTCAAATGCTTTTATCCCCTCACTATTTTTCCTTGAAACAGGCTCAAACCAGTGCCAGTTCAAAAATACTAAGGCACATAACAAAATTATCAGTCTCTTTTCCATTTTATTTTTTTCTCGATCAGAAGTAATTCAATCAGCAATAACATTATACCAATTGCAAGAGGATAGTGAAACCTTTCAACTTGAACCAACCTGACTTTTTTTTTGAGAATTGATCTCTCAAATGCCTTCAGGTTTCTCAATAAGATCTCCATTCCGACAGCATCCGTCAATCTAAAGAATTGCCCACCTGTCTCAGACGCGATTTTCCTCAATACATCTTCATTTAATTTTGTTCTTACTATGTTTCCCTTGTTATCCTTTTTCCATCCCTTCATATTTCCCGATTTGTCTTTTAAAGGAATCGGGGCACCTGAAGGTATGCCAATTCCAACAGGGAAAATTTTTAATTTTTCTGTTTTTATCTCCTTGAGAATATCCAACCACCTCTCCTCCTGATCTTCTCCGTCTGTTATCAAAAAAATGATCTTATTATTGTTTGAAGACAAACGCCCTGACTTAAGTGCCAGATTTAATGCTTCATGAAAATCTGTACCCTGCTCCTCCGGGGGCGCTATTTCAGTTGCCTCTGTCAACAATTTCATTGCTTCATAATCTGTTGTAAGTGGACATTGTAGATGAGCAGCTCCGGAAAATGTTATAAGTCCCACATAATCGGTCTCAAGGTTATCAACGATAGTGTTGATCAGATTTTTTGCAACAATAAACCTGTCCGGTTTGACATCCTCTGCATTCATTGATAAAGAAGTATCAAGCAGAAAAATCATCTCTATCCCTTTAATATTTAAATTTTCAAATCTTTTCCCCCACCTTGGGCCTGCCATTGCGGTGACTAAAAAAATAAATGACAGAACTATCAGGAGTGATTTGATCAAGGGAACCTCTCTTCCACTCCGCATACCTAATTTGTTAAATGATTGTTCAGACATGAATCTTGACAATATTTCCCTTTTTTTTTTGAAATTAATCAGCATTATAGCTATCAAAGGAATTAACAAAAGGCAAAGAAAAAAATATGAAGGGCTCGAAAAACTCATTTTTACTCCAAAATTTCCAACGAAACCATACTTATTTAAATTATAACAGAATTGCTGTTTTTCTCATAGTATTATCAAGCAACGCAAAGCCGCATCAGCACTACGTTTCAGGAATTTTTTTAATATATAGGGCATATCCACCCACTAAAAATGTGCATTTCAAAGAAATGCTGATTAATAGCGGATGTTCATAATTAAATTCCATATTTTTCCACAAAATTGCACAAAAATTCTGAAGATAGTGATAATAATTTTTTTATTAGAAAATATAATAGAATAAATCTTAGCAAAATTATAAAATACAATTGTATTTATGAGAGCATGGACATTTTTATTACTAATAGTCATATGTATACCCTTATCTTTTGCTCAGGAATTAAATTTTCGCAACTTTAATATTGAACATGGCCTTGTCCAAACCGAGATAACCGCTATTCTGGAGGATTCAAAAGGTTTCATCTGGATCGGAACTAATGGCGGAGGATTATCAAGATTTAACGGCCGGAATTTTGAAACTTTCGATAGAACCAGAGGCCTTTCTAACGAGAGGGTATTATCAATTCATGAAGATAAAAATGATATTTTATGGATTGGAACATATAATGGAGTTTATAAATTTGATGGAAGCAGATTTGAACACATGAGTCCGAAAGTTGGTTTCCCCAAGGGGCAGGTATGGGATATCGTTGATGGAAAAAACGGGGATATTTATTTTTCTGATACAAGGAGTGGAGTAATTCGATATTCAAACGGTATCATAAAATCAAATCCTGAATTTCAACGCCTTGCTGACAAATTTGTTGTCACAATTTTTTTTGAAAAGAATGGAACGTTATGGATTGGATGTAAAGACGGCCTTCTACGATATTACAACAAACAAATGGAAACGATCCCTATAAGTGTCGCTCCGGAAAAATTCCAGGTCTCAATTGTTCTGAAAGACACGACTGGAAGATTATGGGTCGGAACATACAATGGATTATTTCTAAAACAGAAAGATCAATGGAAATCTCTGTCAATTGCTGATGGACTACCTTCAAATTCTATTTGGGAAATCCATGAATCTTCTGATGGACAATTAAGAGTTGGTACAAAGGAGGGACTTGCAATTTATGACGGGATCAAATTTGTTCCAATAACTACAAATGAAGGAATAATAAATAATTTTGTTACTTCAATCGAAGAGGACCGGGAAAATAATTTGTGGATAGGTACGGATGGAGGACTTTCAAAACAATTAAAATGGTTCCCTTTTAGAACTTACTCTATAAAATCCGGATTAAAAAACAATAATGTATGGTCATTTTTTGAGGATCAGAACAAGAATGTCCTTTTATCTACTGATAAAGGGATCGATATAATTTCAAATATTTCAGGAAAAGTATTAAAAACATCTCTTCCATATTCTACCCGTACTTTCTATCCGATGATTAGGGACAATCGTGGTTTTATATGGCTTTGCAATAATAATTCAATCTTACAGATAAAGAACAAGAAAATTCTCAAAGAATTCAAAATCTGGAAAAATAAATTCTCTTTTTTCTATGATATTTATCAGGACAGTTCAAATAGAATATGGTTCATAACTAACACAGCAAATATTATTATGTATGACAATGAAAAATTTACCCAATTCTCTAACTCGATGTTCTCAAATCTTGATTCCCTTCTCTGTGTAACAGAAGACAATGATAAAAACATCTGGTTCGGTGGTGAAAGCGGTATGTTTTACTATAATGGAGAAGAATTCAAAAAACACCCCGGATTTAAGGAATTGGAGGCCTTTTCTATTTCAGAAATCGAGAAGGATGTAAAAGGCCGATTCTGGATCGGAACATATTCAGGAGGACTTTTCCTTGCTGATCCAAAAAAGACTAATCCAATAATCAAAAGGTATGAGTACCCGTCAAGTCTTCCTCAAAAGAATATACTTTCAATGATTTTTGATAATTCAGGAGATCTTTGGGCAGGAACAAACGTTGGATTCTTCAGGATAAATCTTGATGACTTCAACTTTAATGAGAAGAATAAATATCTTTATTTTTCAGGTAGTGTCGGAATGAAAGGATTGAAATGTAATGAAAAATCGATTTTCAAAGACAGCTCCGGCAATATCTGGATCGGAACACAAAAGGGATCGATAGTTTTTAATCCTGAAAGTATCAGAAAATCACTACCTAAGCCGATCGCACTGATAACAGAAATTAAACTCTTTCTGGGTGATAAAGATATTAATGAATATTGTGATGGAATCAATTCTGATACAAATCTGCCTCAGAAACTTGTATTGCCTTACAATCAAAATCATCTCTCATTCAGCTTTATCGGGATAACTTCAGCCATCGCTGAGAAGGTTAAATACAGGTGGAAATTAGAACCGGTTGATTCTAATTGGTCATCCTCCTCAAGCCAGGAGCAGATCAATTATTCAAATCTTTCCTCTGGAAAATACATATTTACAGTTAAATGCTCTACCAGTTTCCAAAGTTGGGATGTCCCTGCAGCATCATTTAGATTCACAATAACTTCTCCATTCTGGAGATCAAATTTTTTCATTTATCTCTCAGTATTCTTATTCCTGTTTATCCTCTTTGCTATCTATTATTACAAATCTACCGGGATGAAAAGAAGAGAGGGGGATCTTCAGGAAAAAATAAGGATAAGAACTGAAGAACTTGTAATAGAAAAAAATAAAGTAGAAAAGATAAATCAGGAACTTGAAGAAAGAGTGATAGAGCGGACCAATGAATTGGATCAAAAGAGTATGGAGTTAGTGCATGCTCAAAAACTTGAAATAATTGGATCACTGGCAGGAGGAGTTGCACATGACCTTAATAATATTCTTTCAGGAGTTGTTTCCTATCCTGACCTGTTATTAAGAAATATTCCGGAGGACAGTCCTCACAGAAAATATGTCGAAATTATAAAAGATTCAGGTGAAAAAGCCGCAGATATGGTTCAGGACCTTCTTACATTGACAAGAAAAGGTGTAATAAATAAAGAACCAATATCAATTAATATGATAATAAATGATTTTTTGAGTGGTCCGGTTTTTATTAAGTTGAAGAAATATCACCCCAACATTTCGTATATTACGGATCTCTCTACAGAAAAAACATTCATTTTCGGATCGTCAATTCATATAACCAAAACGATCATGAATCTCATTATTAATGCATCTGAAGCACTTCCCATCGATGGAGCGATTGAAATATCCACAAGCAGGTGTACCCTCGATGAACCTCTAAAAGGGTATGACAGGATAAATAAAGGCGACTACATTAAACTGGCTATCAAGGATAGTGGTATAGGTATTGACAAGGAAGATCTGGGAAACATTTTTGAACCTTTTTTCAGTAAAAAAAGGATGGGTAAAAGTGGAACCGGACTTGGGATGACCGTTGTATTGTGGACTGTAAAAGATCATTATGGTTATATTATTGTTAACAGCAGTAAAGGGAAAGGGACAGAATTTCAATTATATTTCCCTGCCGCTATTTACGATCTTGAAGATAACAAGGAAGTTGAAGAATCTGAAATTATCACAAAGCATATCGGTTCAGGGGAACATATCCTTATCATTGAGGATGATGAAAATAACCGTCTACTTGCGGAGGAGATCTTATCTGAGTGTAATTTCAGGGTATCATCTGTTTCAAGTGGAGAAGAAGCTATCGAGTTTGTTCAGAAGGAAAAAGTAGATCTTCTTATCCTTGATATGATCATGGGTGGAATAGATGGACTTCAAACCTATATTGAGATACTCATGAGAAAAGGTGAACAGAAAGCTATCATAACAAGCGGGTATTCAGATAATGAGAATGTAAAAGAGACCCTTAAGCTGGGAGCTGGCTCATATATAAAAAAACCTTACCTGAAAATGCAGCTGATTAAAGCAGTTGAAGCTGAATTAAGGAAATCATAAAAATAATACGATTGGACATACTATTTACTACACATGATGTTGATTTGTACATAACATTTAATTGTGCTTTAATCCCTATAATACTTCACAATCATACTAAATTATTCCGGATTGACAGTATTAGTGATTAGTGATAGAATCAACATTACTTTGGAGGGAATTATGAAAAAAGATATTCACCCTAATTATGAGGATTGTACAGTAAAATGTGCATGTGGTAATTCTTTTAAAACAAGGGCAACTCAAGCTGCAATTGAAATAGAGATTTGCTCTTCCTGTCACCCTTTTTATACAGGACAGCAGAAATATGTTGACACTGAAGGAAGAATAGAAAAATTTAAGAAGAAATATGGATATAAAGAGCAGTGAAAAGTTTTTCTCCTATCTTGAAAATCTCCACAACAAATATTCTGAATTAAGTAACCAGTTATCAAATCCGGATATCACAAATGATCGGAAAAAGTTTGCATCACTTTCGAAAGAATTATCAAATATAAGCCCTCTTGAGGCAAATTACCAGAAATACTTCCAACTTAAGAAACGGCATGAAGAATCTTTAGATATCCTCAACAACTCTGATGACCCGGAGTTGAAAACACTCGCAGAGGATGATGTCAAAGAACTCTTCACAGAGATGAGTGATATTGAGAATGATATCAAACTTCTAATGGTATCTGATGTAAGCGAAGACAAGAGGAATGTATTTCTGGAAATAAGAGCAGGCGCAGGTGGAAATGAAGCATCACTATTCGCCTCAGATCTCCTCCGGATGTATTCCAGAATTTCTGAACGAAAAGATTGGAAGCATGAGATTATTTCTACAAATTATTCCGGTATTGGTGGTATTAAAGAAATTACCATGTATATTAAGGGATCGAGTGTAAATAAATACTTGAAATTTGAAAGCGGCGTTCACCGAGTACAGAGAGTCCCTCAGACTGAATCAAGTGGCCGAATTCACACCTCAACAGTTACGGTCGCAGTTCTTCCTGAAGTTGATGATGTTGAGATCGAGATAAACGCCAAAGATATCAGGATTGATACATACAGGGCCTCCGGAGCTGGCGGACAACATGTTAATAAAACTGAATCCGCTATAAGAATAACCCATTTCCCTACAGGAATCGTTGTATCTTGTCAGGATGAGTCGTCTCAGCATAAGAACAAAGATAAAGCAATGAAAGTTCTAAAATCACGGCTTTATGAATTTGAACAAAAAAAACAACAGGATGACATTGCAAGTGACAGAAAGTCCCAAATAGGAAAAGGAGATAGATCTGAAAAGATCCGTACATATAATTTTCCTCAAAATAGAGTTACTGACCATAGAATTACAGGAAAGAACTACGGTATTGAATCTACAATGGACGGGAATCTGGAGAAACTTATTATTGACCTTGAGGAGATGAACTCGAAGAAACTTCTGGAAGAAAAATTCCAGGAAATAATCAGTTAGTGAAACTTTCCAGTTTTTATAAAGAGTCGATAAATAAGCACCCCATTAATCCTGCTGATCTTCTTATACTGATCAACAAGATATTCGGATTATCAAAAGAGGAGTTCTGGTCACATGGAACCTCTAAAAAAATCAGTGAAGAAGACATTGGTAAGATCAATGAATATATCGCAAGACTGGTTGAGAATGAACCTATCTCCTATCTGACAGGGGAAAAAGAATTTTATTCAGAAAAATTTTTTGTTGATAGATCTGTACTCATCCCCAGGCCTGAGACCGAATTACTTCTTGAAATTCTACTGAAAGAATCTGACCGCTCATCAAGTATACTTGAGATCGGCCCGGGAAGTGGCATTATATCGATTCTGGTTGCTAAAATAAATAAAGCTGAAGTGACTGCAGTTGAAATAAATAGAGATGCACTGGATATATTTAAAAAAAATATTCAACTTCACAGTGTGAGTAATCTGATCACTCCTCTCCTGGCAGACCTTTTTCCCCCTGTGAAAAAAAAATTTGATATTATTGTTTCAAACCCTCCATACCTGTCAGAGAGTGCGATGAAGATTATTGATACTAATGTTCGTGAACATGAACCGGTAACAGCACTTCTCGGAGGAAAAAAAGGATATGAAATTATTGAAAGAATAATAACCGGATCACCCGTATATTTTAATTATGGAGGGAAATTACTCATAGAGATAGGATATGATCAGAAGGATTATGTTACGAATATCCTTAAGAGCAATGGATTCAGGGATATCATATTCTATGATGACCTGAGTGGTATTGCTCGGGTAGTGAAAGCTACAAGATGAAAATCTTTGATGAAATAAAAATTTTTTTTATGTATAATAGTCTCAATAAAATTGCAAAAGGTGGTAAAA
>DBOL01000041.1 GCA_002299555.1 Candidatus Aminicenantes bacterium UBA647 | reverse complement strand
CGGTAAAATTAATTTCCATAAGAGAATATTAGTAGAACAATATTTTTTTGTAAAGTTAAAATGTTGCTTTTTCATTATCCCCGTCACTTAAGAACAGGTCTCCTGCATAATAATTTATCAGAGATAGTTAACTCCCATTATAAATTCGAGATAAGATCAAGTGGAGATCGGAAATCAATACTTTATCACTATTCAGGAATGAAGCCGAGGTAGGTGTTCCAGTTCTCCTTTTTTTCTTTCTCCGAGAATCCATTGTATCCTACTGAATTGAAGGCGGAAACGGCCATCAGGGCTGAAAGGTCCCTCTCTCCCACTCTTGTTTTGTTGATAAAATCCTCCAGACAGGTATAACCCGCCCCCCTCTCCTTAAGGATAAGAGCAGATAACTTCCTGCCTATACCCTTTATGAATATGAGTCCGGTCCTGATCGCCACTTCCTCCTCGGTGAATCCGATATTGCTAAGATTAATGTCAGGGGGAAGAAGTTTCAACCCGCAACTCTTAGCCTCCTCAATATAAACAGGAAGGGGGTAATACCCTCCACCTGAGTTAAACAGACGGGAGAAGAAACGGACAGGATGTTTTGTACGCATCCATGCGGAAGCATAGGCGGAATATGCATAAGATATACTGTGCGCATTGTTGAATGCATAAAGTGAAAAGTTTGACACTATCTTCCAGAACCTTGCGAGTTCCGATTCGACCCATCCTTTACCTCTTCCCGAAACAAAAAATTCACTCCTGAATTCTTCTCCCTTCTTTTTCTTCAGCCTTCGCCTGACCTTTTCCGATTTCTCAAGCCCCCAGCCTGTCACGTGGTGGATCAGGACCGATATCTGCTCCTCGTATATCAATGCCCCCCTGGTATAGGAAAATATCTTTCCCAGTAGAGGGTGAAACGGTGCTTTATTTTCAAGATATGCCTGTTTCATTCCGGACCTTGCAGGGCCGGGTCTTATAATTGCTATCGAAATAGCCAGCTCCTCAAGGTTTGAAGGTGCGGCCTTCAGGAGATTCTCCCTCGCAAGAGGACTCTCCAGCTGGAAACATCCTTTGGTGGAAGCATTCTTTATCGCATCCCATACCAGAGTGTCATTAAAATTTATTTTATTACCGTAGATATATGGAGAGATAACATCAAATCCCCTTACCCCGAGAAGGTCCAGTTTGAAAATTTTCAGCCTCTCCACCGTATCCTTGTCCCATGCGATCTGATCAAATCCATGCGGCGAGACCTCCACGGGAAATGATTCTCTTATATTCTTTTCAGAAAATATAACACCTCCGAGATGAAGTGATAATTCTCTGTAAATACCTTTCAGGAAAGAAGCCTTTTCGTTGATCTCTCTTACTTCTCCCGTACCCCTTCCCTTCAATTCTGAAGGTGAGGCAAATATATCAACCTCTTTGCTCATCCTGTGAGATTCTTCAGGGTCGAATCCATGACTCCTTGCAAGTTCATATAGTGCTGACCTTCCTCTGAAAAACTTATGAGTGGATATAAAAGCCACTTTTCCCGGAAACCTTCCGAATACCCACTTCAAAACCCCGTCTCTGCGGGAAGAATCGATATCAATGTCTATATCAGGAAGTTCATCCCTCAGTGAGTTAACAAACCGTTCGAACAACAGATTATGCTGCATCGGATCCACCCTGGAAAGGCCAAGCAGATACAATACATATGATGAACCTCCGGAACCCCTGATATTAAAATAGATCCCATGACTTCTACAATATCCGGTTATTTCTGCAGCGATAAGAAAATAAGGAGAAAATCCCAATTCAGTTATCTTTGACAACTCTTTTTCAGCTCTCGCTCTGGCCTCTCTTCCGGATTTCCTCCTGTCAAGCTCTTTTTGTACAGCGGTACGAAGACGGGATGAATGGTTACTCTCGCTCCCTTTCACCGGAGATCTTCCGAAAGAGGACCTGAAACGGTCGGCAAAATCGAACCTGACCGAATCCGCCAGCATAAAAGTATTTTTCATAGCTGTTCTACCCTGCCCCCCCCACCGCTTCATTATCGCACTATAACTGAGAGGGCCATACAGAGGGATATGAGGATCACTATCAACCTCACCAGCCGGAAGGTGGCGAAATACAGAGGAGACTACCTTATAACTCTCAGAAGATCCGGTCCACCTGAGTGTATTTGCCCAGACTACAGGGATCTTGTTTTTTTCTGCATAGTCCAGGAATTTCCTGTCACTATTCCATTCAAGGCCAAAATATATTTTTCCACCCTGCATCCTCTCTCTGACATTACTGAACACCGTGGCGATATCCCCTCTGATCTTCCCGGGAATAAAAACTGTGGAAACCTCCCTCATAGGTGTCAACATTTTTTTGTTGTAGGAAGAAACAACGGAGAAGTATCCTTCCGGAGTCTGTGGGAAAAGGAGAAGTGAACCGGAACCCCGGAGAACTATTTCTGTTCCCGGAATAAATCTGAGGCCGTTATCTACCGCGGCTCTGAAAAATTTCTCCCATGCGAGGATCGAAAAAGGGTCAGTAACAGCTATCACCCCTCCCCCTCTCTTCATCAGCAAGGATAACCCGGAAGGAGAGACCGCTCCCTTCCCTCTCGAAAAAACCGAATAGACCCTCAGTGGAATGTATCTCATTTTTTGTTCGCCTTTTGTTCGCTAGCAGTATAGTATAGTTCTATCAGATTTTCAATAAGCATTAAAAAAAATTCTTATACCCCGGATAATTAAAGATTTAAACTCATAAACAATTCAGGTAATGGATCAGGAAATAAAACTATTTGTTATTTTTTCACAATTTAATTGATTTTTTATTTTTTTGTATTATAATTGCTTTAATTGCTACCATTTTGGTTGCATTTTGAGGTTTTAAGGGGATGAAAAAGCATTTAAATAGATTGGCCATTTTCGGGCTGGGTATATTTTTACTGATCGGGCTTTATGGTGGTGATAAAAAACGGGGGAATTCTCCCGGGGATCTCAGCTTATCCCACTCTCACCTGGCAAATCAAAACTGCGCCACGTGCCATTCAGCACCCGGAGAAATCAGAGCCGGAAAATGTCTTTCATGTCACGACAAGATAGCTTCCCGGATCACAGAGGGAAGAGGCTACCACCAGGATAAGGGTGAAGATTGCGGAACATGTCACACTGAACATCAGGGCCGGGATTCACAGCTTATTGAACTGGATGAAGAAGATTTTGACCATTCTGAAGCAGGCTATGAACTCCGTGGAATTCATAAAAAGATTAAAAACTGCCGTTCCTGCCATTCTTCCGCACGTATAGTTAAAAGGAAAAATTTTACAAGTTACCTTCTAATAAACAATAAATGTACAGGTTGCCACACCCCGCCTCACCCGGGGATAAAAGAAGAGTGCTTATCATGCCATGATGAAAACTCATGGGTCGTTGACAATTGGAGAAACTAGAATGCGTATGAAAATGAAAATGTCATCATCCGTATTTATTGTCCTGTCCTTATTTCTGATCAGCTTCCTTCACCCCTCTACCGGGACTGGAAATATTTATATTAACTCTGCTTTCTATCAGGACTGGATGGGATTCAAGTCCACTGACACCATATTCTATAACCGTCTAAGCAGCAGACTTAAACTTGAACTTCTGAACAGGCCCGGGAATGGATGGACCCTCTCATTCGATGTCAGGAACAGAGCAACACTGGGAGAAGGGGGAAGCAACCAATTTATTATTTATAATTCATATATATCATTCAAATCTCTTTCAAGCAGATTCTTCTTTTCTCTGGGTCAGATGAATCTTTATGACACAGCGGGAATTGGTGAACTTACCGGAGGAATCGCAGGATTCCGAATAAACAGGGAAATATCGATTGGAGGGTATGCGGGACTAAACCCGGATATTTATAATACCAGGTGGGACACACAATATAGAAAATACGGAATGTTTACTACTTTCAGAGGAGAAAATGCCAGACAGATCTCATTAAGCTATAACTTTCTGAGCTATGAGAACCAGACAGAAAGGGAATATATTTACGCAAATGCTTTGTTCCCGTTTTCCTCAAAATTCATTATCTACGGAAGCATCGAGTATGAATTGAGAGAAGGGATAAGAGATGAAGACCGGATAACACATCTTTTTACAAATGCACGTTTTCATCCACTGAATAAGATATCACTCAACTTCAACTTCAGCTCAGGAAGAGGAATAGACTATCACAAGTATTTGCTTGATTACTCTCTGGATCCTTCATTGAGAATATCAAATATCGAAAGATTCTATTACAGCGAAACATATGGATTGAGACTCACCTTTTCTCCATTGAAAAAATTGAGACTTTATGTTTCAAAACGATTCAGTGAATTAAAGGATGAGAATATAAAGAATAACTCTACCAGATTCGGCTTATCTTCAACAGACGTTTTTAATTCAGGATTCGGTATATTCGGGAATTACACGTTGAACAAAGGTGACTTGTCCGAATCAAATTCATATATTTTTTCTATCTCCAGAAACTTCAGTAAACTTTCCTGGAGTATGAGCCTTTCAAGTTACTTTAACAGCATCAGATTGTCTGCCAGCGACACACCGGAGATTATTCATTATCCGGACAGGAGAACATTAACTACCGACCTGTTCTATTATCTGAACAGATCACTTGCATTCTCTGCTGAATATTCATTCTCATATTCAAAAAACTTTACTGATCATCAGTTCTTTTTAAGAATGATCTATAGGAAAAGACAGCATAAGGTGAAAAAATGACAAAATTAATAAAAAATAAAGATATAAGGAAGAGGCTTACGTTTTTCATTCCGGTATTTTTCTTTATTTTAATATTGCTGCCAGTTATATCTAACAAAGATCTCAGCGCAGAAAAAAAGAAATTCACCGTAAACTCTCATGACAATACCGGCTTCCCGCTTACCGGGAGGCACAGAACTGTCCCTTGCTCGGAATGCCATATAAAAGGAGTAATTAAAAATACTCCGGATAATTGTGAAGCATGTCATTGGGAAAGGAAACAGGATGACAGATATAATCTCCAGCTGGGCTATCAATGCAGCAATTGTCATACTCCTTTCGGATGGAAAAAACTTATTCATGGTTCCTGGGACCATTTTCAAAAAACCGGATTCAGGAGAGAAGGTATCCACAGGACCCTTGACTGTTTTAATTGTCATAAAAGCAGTTTTCATACCGGTTTACAAGGTGACTGTATTTCATGTCACAGAGAAGATTATGAAAAGACTCATGAACCCGACCACAGGCTGAATAATTTTCCGCAAGACTGCACTCTCTGCCACCATAGTCAGGTCAGCTGGGAGGGAGCAGTTTTTAATCATTCTAACTTCCCATTGGAGGGGATACACAAAACTTTAAGTTGCAATGAATGCCACAAGGATCGGAATTACTCCGGAGCATCTCCTGATTGTTATTCATGCCATTCAGATGATTACAATACAACAAAAGAACCGGATCATAAAAAAGCCGGATTCCCTACCGATTGTGTAACATGTCACAAAAGTATGATCACATGGAGTGGAGCAGTTTTTAACCATTCCTCATTTATACTGGAAGGGACACATAAATCACTGGAATGTTCAGATTGCCATAGTGACGGAGTTTATAAAGGCAGGCCTTCAGCCTGTGTTTCATGCCACATTTCAAATTACAATAATACCAGGGATCCGAATCATAGAAATGCAGGTTTCCCCACTACTTGTGATTCCTGCCATTCCGCCAGTCACTATTCATGGAATCAGGCAATATTCAACCATAACTTCCCGATAAATTCAGGAAAGCATAATAATTTTTCATGCACAGATTGTCATATTACTGCAAACTACAGAGAATTCTCCTGTACCGATTGTCATGAACATGATAAAAAAAGTATGGACAAGGAACATGAGGATGAGTCAGGATATGTATACAATAGTCAGAATTGCTATTCATGCCACCCAAACGGAATTGCAGACTGATCAATACCTGACTTCCGGCTATCCTCTTTTATATACTATGGCAACAATAGTTTTGTCATCTCCGCCCATATTTATCGTAAGTCCGTAGGGCCTTTCGGGATCAATATTTATCTGAGCATCTCCTGCTTTCCCGGTCAGTTGTTCCAATATTGTTACTGCCTGATGAACACCCGTTGCTCCTGTCGGATGTCCCCATCCTATCAATCCACCGGTTGTATTCATCGGGATCTTGCCATCTCTTGCTGTATTTCCTTCAGCTACAAAATCTGCCCCTTCTCCGGGTTTTGTATATCCAAGAGCTTCCACTGCCAGGATCCCGGCTATGGTAAAACAATCATGAGTTTCTATAGTTCCAAGATCATCAATTGTAATTCCGGCTGAAGACAATGCTTCCTCTGCTGCAATTTTTATTGTGCTCAGTTTTGTCAGATCTTCAGGAGGTGCAGTTATATCTGCTTCACATTGCCCCCACCCCACAACCTCTATCGCATCCTTTTTATCGATCCCGATCTTCTCAAGACCCTCCTCAGATACTATTGCTATTGCAGATGCTCCATCCGAAACCTTTGAACAATCAAAAACATTCAGATTATCAACAAATGCTTTACCATTTGGTTCAGTCAGACCCAGAGCTTCCAGATCTTCAACTCTATTATGAAATTCCTGAGCAGTCGGGCAGAGACGTGCATTTTCAATTGCATTCCTGAACCATCTGGCCAGGCCCTTTCTTGCACCCTCTCTGCCATACTTTTCAAAATATGCACCGGCTCTGTCACTGAATTGCCCCGGGAAGAAATATGCATGCCCCTTCTTCCTTTCTTTATACCATCCGGCACCGGCCAGGATATCGGCTCCATAGATTGCCTTTACGGTATTCTGCACTTCCACACCGATAGTCAACACCACATCCGCAGTTTCAGCCAGAATCGACCTGATCCCTGCCATAAGGGCAAGTCCGCCTGATCCACAGGCCCCTTCAACACTGGTTGCAGGCTTCCCATAAAGATCCTTATCGATCATTGGGATAAACCCCGGAAGGTTTGCCTGATTATTGAATCGTGCAGCCATAAAGTTACCAATTACACTTTCATCAACATTCTTACCACCGCCTATCTGGGATAAAGTTCCTTCTCCACTTTCTTTTATGTAATGTTCTATGCCCGGACGAGGTTTCTTCGGGTGAAATTCCTTTCTTCCTGTTCCGAGTGATACAGTATTATATCCTGCTGTCATGTATACTTTTTTTCTTAATTTTTTCATTTTTTACCCCTGATTTAAAAAGTCATTTATAGGACCATATGCGTGGAAAAAACCGGTAAGCATAACAGTGTTCACATCAGTTTCATTAGCTGCCACATTATCCGCGATAAGTTTTTTGCCTATCTCTTTCGACCTTTCTATATATCTAACAGCCAGATCTGACCCATTCGAAGAAACTCTTTTTAGTGCTATAAAATATCCTTTCAGAATATCTTCCTTCCCTTTTTCTCTTATCACACTTTTCCATGCAGGGATACATTCAGGGAGAGATCCAAGATACTCATCCGCTTTTTCTTTAAGGTCATCTATAGGGACATATCCCTTTTTATCAGGATCATAGATAGCCACAGGACGACCTTTTTCGTATTTCAGAAATCCATCTTTTTGTGATCCATCTGAATTCTGTCCACCCCTTACATTCTGATCGATCATCAGGTCAAGGATCTCACTATGAAGATCTTCGTCATCCAGATGTGGATTCATAACCTGCATTATATACTGACAAACATCTATTCCTACATAATCGATCAACTGAAATATCCCCATCGGCCTTACAAGAAGTTCCTGGCTTACCTTGTTAAGGGTATAAACCCCTCCAGTAAATCCAAGTTCTCCCCCCAGCTTTTTTGCTTCCTCAATACCGTGAAGAGCATCTCTCATAAAATGTCCATTCCCGATAAATCCTGCAAAATCATTTGAAGGCACTGTAACTTTTCTGAGTTTTGCCGCATAAGTGGCCGCAAACTCTTTTAGCTCCGGGAGAGTTTCATCAGTTGCAATCACTTCCACAAGTTTTTGAACTGCCGGAGGATTATAGAAATGAAATCCTAATATTCTTCCTCCCAGTTCTGCTTTCTTGTCAAGGCTTCCTATGGGTACAGAAGATGTATTCGTAAAATACCAGGGAGATAATTTTGTGTTATTTTCAATATCCTTGAAGATCTTTACCTTTAATTCAGGATTTTCATTAACTGCTTCAAATATCAGATTTGACTTGTACGCAGGATGAAGTCCTGTTGTCGGCCTGACAATATTCATAACATCAAAAACATATTGTTCGATTATTTCACCATTCTCGATCAGATCAGCTCTGTCTGCATATGTACTTCTTAATGCAACAGTTTTTTTCTCTGCAATTTTAGTGATCTGGACCCTGAGATAACTCATTAATCCTGCAAGTCCCGAATCTGAAACATCCATCGCATTCAGTATGAAATTTCTGTCTTTATTTTCAGGTTTAAGGCTCAGGTCAGCCATTTCAACTGCGGTAAGAAGAAGAATACCACTCCCCATTTTCCCTGCAGCTCCAAGTACTGTTACATTCCCAAGAATATCTTCATATTTCATCTATTTTTCCTCCCATTCAGGTGTCCTCTTTTCAAGAAAAGCCTTCATCCCTTCAGTTCCCTCATTACCGAAAAGTGTTCCGAACTCTTCAGCTTCGATTACAGATCCTGAATCAATATCTGTCTCAATACCTTTACGTACAACTTTCTTTACTAATGAAACTGCTTTAGGGCCCTTTGTTAATATTTTTTTCATTATTTCAAATGCTGTGTTAAGCAATTCTTCCTGCTCAACTACCGTCTGTACAAGCCCGATCCTTAAAGCTTCTTCAGATCCTATCATATCAGCGGTCATAAGGAGGTGTAAGGCGTTCCCCAGGCCAACATGGCGAGTCAAACGCTGGGTTCCTGCAAATCCGGGAATAAGCCCGAGGTTTACTTCAGGTTGACCGAACTTAGCTTTCACTCCGGCGATCCTTATATCACAAGCCATGGCAAGTTCACATCCACCGCCAAGGGCAAATCCGTTAACTGCAGCAATCACAGGTTTGTTAAATACCTCAATATCCCTGAATGTTTTTTGACCACCCTTTGAAAATTTAATTGCCTCTGTTTCATCCATATTAACCATTTCTGAAATATCAGCTCCCGCTACAAAGGCTTTCCCTTCACCTGTCAAAATCAAACCTTTTACATCATTATTATTCCTTAGTTCTTCCAGCAATGCATCCATCTCAATAAAAAATCTGCTGTTCAGTGCATTTAAGGCTTCAGAACGGCTTATCTTTATCAAACCGATATTATCCCTTATTTCAAGCTTTAAAATCTCATATTCCATGAAGTCCTCCTAATGATAGAATTATATTATTTTTGATAACACAGCGGAATAATATTGTCAATTTCGGGTAGGGTAAAAAAAAGAAAAAAAGTGAAGTGAGCTAAATTATTTTCAGTTTATTCTTGATGCTGTCCAGCCCAGCTGAATCCCTTCTCCTGTATAATCTCCTACCATTGAACTTACTGAACCATTAAACACATAATCTTCCCAGTCACTATAGGTCATTGTAAATTTGTCTGAATCCACTGTCCAGGTTCCGGAATATCCACGTGAATCTGAAAATGTTCCTCCGAAAGGAGAATCGCCAAGAAATGTAATGATCATTTCATTTGTAGTAGCATCTTCAATATAATAAGAGAACGTATATTGATTATCCCTTAAATCAATTATCCTAACGATCATGTTGATATCATTGTATATGACCAGTTCTCCCTCAGAACCCCGATGACTGCTATTTATGATTACTTCTATCTGAACACTCTCTTCAGGCGGGAAATATCCATACTCTACTATATCAAGTTCATTCATTGTATATGTTCCTGCTTCCGGCGTCCCTGTACAACCATCTTCAATAATTACATTGAGATTAAAATCAGGACTTCCGAACCCATTACAACTACTGAAGGAAAATGATATCAAAACCGCTGCTATAACCAGTAAGATAATATTTTTAAAATTTTTCATTAATTTCACCTTTTAATCTCGAATTTTACATTATTATCGGCAACATTTCAATAGAAACAAGCTGCCTATAATCTTATGACTTAAATATTCCATAAAAAGTTTCAGATTTAATGAACTTAGTGAATTATAAACCACATCAGAATATCCAATTGACTATGAGCATGCTTTATGTTAAAAAACCTCTTATTCGTGAGGTGAACTTGAAATTTAAAACCCTTATTTTAATTTTACTTATTCCTATCTCTTTTATCTCTGCAGATCAGATGAATGGGCCGGAAATAAAGGGAATTTTTTCTCTCAGTTATAAAACTGACCTTTTTCCAGAAGCCATGATACCCGGAGATCCACTATCCAATGAAAACGGGACGCCTGCACAAGAAAACTCTTTAAGGACAATCAAAAAAAAAAAACTGGGAAGAGCGATCTTGTATATGGGATCTATCTGGCTTGTTGACTCAATAAGATATTGGGCAACATATGCTGCCTGGGTAGAGGACTGGCAATTCCAATTAAATTGGAAAGATCAAAGTAAAAGGTTTTTTTCGTTTCAAGCGAACAAATTTGATTCCAATCCATTCAGGACGAATTGGACCCATGGACTCGGAGGTGCTGTATATTTTAATATCGCCAGATACCACAACCTTAATCTTTTTGAATCAGTATTGTTTGAGACGGCTACTTCAATGGTGTGGGAATATTTTACAGAATGGAGAGAAGTGGTTTCTCTGAACGACAATTTCTTCAGCGGGATAGGCGGACTGCCTATCGGTGAACCATTGTATCAATTGGGAAAATACCTTTTAAGCAGGAAAGGGACAATAAGTCATATCGCCGGTTACATAATCAATCCCGTCTTCGGCATTAGCGATCTTTTCGGTGGGAAAAAATGGAGATCTGATTTCGAGGAAGAGTATTTCTCTTCTCCGGATTTCAAGCTCTCACTCAGCAATGAAAACATCCGTTTCAAAGATAACTCTAAGGAGAGCGGTAACAGGTTCAACTTCAGAATCGGATCAGAATTTTCAAAAATTCCAGGCTTAGGCAAACCCGGAGATAAAGAGTTGAAAATGAAATTAACCACTACTTTCTATTCAGATATAGAGTTTGGCGTATCTATCGGAAGCGGAGGTACTGAAGAATATACTTTTAATACAAAAGTTATATATTTTGGTGTTTTTAATCAGAGAATAGATTTGCAAAAAAATGGAAAGTTAAAAGGGTATTCATTTTATTTAGGTGCATCTTCGGCTTTCAATTATTATAACAAGAAGGCATTTGAAGAGTATGATAAAGGGGCATTTCACTATGACTTTACTGCTGATGAACAACCTGAGCAGCCGACAAATTTCACCGACAAACTAGCGATCATTAATCTTATCGGTCCCTCTGCCCGCTTAACCCTCTATTCTTCACCTTTTAAACTTGACATCTCCACTGATGCATACTTCGATTTCGGACTTGTAAACTCTTTTGCTCTGAACAAATATTCTGAGGAAAATGATATTTTTTCTCCAAGGATGAAAACAACTCTTACACACTATGGATATTACTATGCTTTCGGATATACCTTCAATATGAATTCAACACTGGAATTCTCAAATTTTTTTATAAGTGGGGCCCTCCGTTATCAGAGATACGGTTCCATTCAGGGTCTTGACCGATTCCAGGACGAGATTCGTGATGATATTAAAGTATACGATTCCAGATCAGAACTGAAAGGTGCTTTCGGATACAATATCCCGGGAAGTAATTTATCTATCTCTCTACTTTACAATAGAATAGCGCGTGAAGGTACTATCAGGGATGTAATGGTGAATGAAGTTGAAACAAGAATTTATTCTTCGCTAAGTATCACTTTCTGATAAAGATCATCTATTTACAGGTACTGAACTGAGTTCAGAATTTATAAGTGCAACAGCTAACTCAAAATTACCTTTATCAATATCATTCAGTTTTACCATTTTCCTTACGATCCTGCTGCCCCTCCTGAGATATATTTCAAGTTCACTATCAATAATTCCTGATCCTCCGGTTCTGAAATAGACGGGGGCAAATCCGATACACTTAACAATGTGAAAACTGATCTTTGTATACCCTTTCAGGTCATTTCCGAAATGATCACTCAGACGGGATATTAGTCCCTTCTCTTCATTCCATAATTGGTCGTCAGCAATCTTTTTTGTAAAAAATCTCAGTTTTGAAGTGGTCCTATATTTTAATTGTTGCAATTTTAGTAATACTTTAAATGAGAATCTGTTGCTGTTAACTACTGCTGCCTCAACTATCTTTGCCGGAACCCTCAGATGATTCATAACAAAGTCGATCTGCCTCGGAGTAAGTTCAATTGTATACTCGGAGTTTTTCCCGGACAGGTCAGATCTGTCACTATCTGAGTTTATTACATACAGTCCCCCGGAATTGGAAAGTTCAATAAGATCTTGAAGTCCGACATAAGTATTGCTGCCGGATACACGAAAAGGCTTTATTTTCTCTGTGAATTTTTTCTCACCTGTTTTTCGTGTGTGGAGAAATATCAACTCTTCAACTCTGTTTTTGTGTTCTGATCTCAATTTCGTATATTTATCGCCCAGGTAGTAGTAGAGTTTATAAATATACGGAGCAACAATCGAGTGTACATCTTCCCATTCTGATTTATCGGTCTCAAGAACTGCGGAAAAGATCAGTCCCCGGAATGGAGGTAAGTCCATTTTCTTTCTTATGATACCATTCTCCGTAAACCAGATCCGACACATCCCGCCTTTGGACGGGATACCGCACATTCCTGAAATTGCCGATTCTTTGTCCAGGATATTTACTGATACCAATGTATCAGGAAGCGTTTTTTCTGTATTGATCTCATCTCCATTCAGGAGAATTTTCTTCCCGGACCACTTTACATATTCTTTTACAATCTCTATCTCTTTTTTATAATTTCTACTTCGTCGGGATATTAAAATTTTTGTACCATTCCCGAGAGAAGTTCCCTCTTCCAGGAAAACCTCTTCATTATTCAGAATCAGGTTATATCCGGAGTTGCCGGATACTGTATCGATCTTTACACTTTTCGGTTCCGATGCGAAAACAGCCAGCAATCCTGCTCCGTATTCACCTCGGAGTCTTCTTACAGCAGCCTCTTTCCTCTCAACAGGGGCATTTTTATTCTTCAGCTCAGCAAGCATATTGAGATCTCCGGGGTCGATCCTGCTTCCATTGTCTGATATCTCAGTTTTATTCTGATCAATAATTATATTTACGTTGTCGGCACCCCTTTTAAAAGCTGTCTTAATCAATTCTGTTGAGTATAAGAGGGCAGATCTCTGTGAGAAAACTGCTGCTTTATGAAGATATGATTCGACATCCAATGAAAATAACATGTTCTCTTTCATCTTATCATCCATTTTTCAAAATTGTTCTCAGGATCCTCAGAAAAGATATATCCTTTTCTGTATAGAAGAACATTGACTTATCCCGGATCATCTTGAAAAACCTGTACAAAGCCAGTTCATGATTGTTTTCATATAATTCGAGAATCGCCTTTAATTCAGAAGATCTCATATTCAGAGCAATAAACCTTCTGGGATAACCTGTCCTTCTGAAGAACTTATTGTACGAAATAATTGAAAGATCAATATCCCGAAAAGTATGTGTATCAAGAGCACCTGCACTCAGACATGACAACTTTTTCCACGAGAGCTTTTCAAGAGTCTTATTCACATCATCAATGAATCCTGTCGATAATTCCGGTCCTTTTTCATTCTCAAGATCCAGCTCCATCTCCCTGATCCTTCCCAGATCAACTATCCCGTAAAATAATCTTATCAGAGAGTGCTGAATACTATTGTCAGAATCAATAATTATCTCATCAGACCCTTTCAATTCATCCACAAGAGGATTACCTGTCTTTCCAAGAAAAAGCCTCCTCTGTTTTAATAATCTGACCGCTTTTTTTATGGAAATATTCTTTCCGGAGATGGTTGTTATTATTTCCTGCTCAACTATATCAAAATTATAGTTCCACAATTCCGGAGCAAGGAGATAACTTTTGCCTATCTCAATTACATCACGTCTCGCTTTCACTTTATTCATGGGATTCAACTTCTCTTTTCTCTCTTTTTCTTTCACCCGTTTTTCTTTATAAAAAAGGATTAAAGGGAAAACTGAAAGGAGAAAAAGAAGCAACAACATTTTTAGCAGAAGAGGCAGTATCTTATCCTTTTTTTTTGAATCAGCATTATTTTCAAAATTTATAAAAGATAAACCTGACCCAGGCCCTGAGTCACTACTCCTTATCCTTGATGAAGCAGTAGCATCTGCAATCTTCCACCCATTTTCATAGTATTCAACCCAGGAATGGAGTTGGGGCAGAATAACACCTTTCTCACCAATGAGGCCGATTACAAGCTTTGATCTTACTCCCAACTTTCTGAGAATAAGACAGAGTACACCATTTATTACATCACAATCACCAGCACCGATCTCAAGCACCTTCTTTAGCCAGTTGTTGTTCTTTCTGTAACTTCTATAATACCCTGCAGTCCCGTCCGATGTATCATAATCTATCAATATGTTTGCAAGTTTGATCGATTTTGACACTTTATTTCCCATATTCTGATAGAAAAGTCCACTGATCCTGGATTCAACCTCGTCAGGGAATCTTACCTCTCCATGAATATCGAGATATTTTTTCTGATTTCCGGGATCATCTCCAATATTCTGAATAGAACAACTATACTCAAGTGTTTTATTGTATCCGGGAATATTTACAATAACTTCTCCGGACGGTGAACTTTTTACTCTTATTTTCCTTACATCACTTATCCTGATACTATTCACATCTACTCCGTACCCGGATGGGTGAGGAAGGAAAACATCACCACCATTCCTCACATAAATATTTATCTGGAAATTCCCCTCGGCTTTGACAGGCTTAGCCACCGCCGTGACATACTTTGCAGATCTATCCCGGATAAATCCTCTGCCCCTGTTAAATTTGTACACAGTAAACATTTTCATCCAGACGTTCTCAGGAGGAGAATACTTTATATCAGCTACCACCCCCTCACCAAGCTTATTAACTATTGCACTATATTGTCTGTATCCATCAACATTAACTACATCGGGTGCTATAACTTCAACGGCCTTAGCAGGAATAAATTTATTCAACAAACATACTTCAAGCGGGATCACAATTATAAGAACGGATAATATTATTTTCCAATATGAAGAAGTTATATCTTTAAAGATCTTCCTTGATCTGTACCATAATTTCTTTATTCTTGTTCTTGGATATGCGTGATCCGAACAAATTTGAACCAGATCGCTCAAAGCTTTTCTTGAGCTTTTCAACACTTCCTGCAGGGAGCTGTCATCGATCAATTCCCTCCTGGACATATTAACCTTGAGATTTCTCCCGTTAATGTAAAAAACCGGCGCTATACCGCTTTTTATATAGTCGTTTTTATCCTTACCCTCATTATTGACCAATGATAATTCATCCAGTGTCGAACCTTCCCATGCAGGTATTCCCCCTGTCAACAAATTAACCTTGGGGACATCCCCGAGTCCGACTACACCTTCAAAATTACGGCCTCCATATTTCAAAGATATTCCATCATCAAATTTAATGCATTCGGATATACTTTTCCCCCGGAATAATACGTGAAGTAACCTACCCTTTTCTGCTTTCCTGTCAATGAACCTGCAATACCTCTTAACTGCAGCCTCAAGATCTGTGCAAAATGATTCATGATCAGAATAAATCCTTTTCCTGATAAGAGTAACGCGAGTACCGAACTTAACGAGATTACATTCTCCTCTTCTGTGATTTAAACTGCCATCAAGAATCACTGCCCATTTATCCTCTTCTTCAGAGTAGGATTCGATTATTATCTCATCAGGTTCAAATTTCATAACAGTCCAGAATCCAACACCATACATTCCAACCGATGTTTGATCTTTGAACTTACTTGATGAATAGAGTCTGAAAAGATATTTTTCCGCTTCCTTGTATGTCATCCCCTTCCCGTTATCTGAGAAGATTATAACTTCATTATCAGAACCATGTCCGCCTGGATCGATCTTAATTTCAAGCGCACCTGAATCACGGCTGTTCTGTGCAAGTTCTCTCAGGAAGACCCAGGGATCATCAATATATCCTTTTTGACTATCCCTGATGCTATCAAGGTGAAAATTGCCCATTCAGTTCTTTATTTCCACGCCTCCGAAGATAGCTGTAGCAATGATTATCAAGGGCTTTCCATCGCCGGGATCATCACTTTTATATTTGTTCCCGACGCCTCCGAAAAGTGCAGTTGAATTTATCTCAACTTTCCACTTATCAGGAAGCCTTAGCTCAACTCCTCCGAATAGTGCTGTAATTTCAAGTCTAGCTCCATCAGGGCTGATAATTGCATTTCTCAGGTCGATATCTGCTCCTCCAAACAACGCTGTTATATTCCCTCCATTGAAAGATCTTGATGACACTTTTCTTTCAAAACCGGAGAATAGCGCTAATCCTGAAATATAATTATCTTTATCTCCCGAACTATCAGGTTTCTTTGTCCCTCCCCTCCCTGAAATAACAGACAGTCCGATAAGGATCAGAATTGCAGGCCAGAATTTTTTTATATGATCCCATTCAATTATATGATTGGTTGTCAGAAGGAAAATCACACCAAGTGATATCAGAAACCAGCCTGGAAATGAAAAGACATTCCTGTTATTTGAAATATTAAGTAAACCAACAGCAATAAGAACAAGTGGCCACCACTCTCTCAGGCTGAAATCAATATGACCCAGGTTTCTCATCACCCATACAAATCCGATAAATATAAAAACAGAGCCGGTCAGAACAGACCCGCTTGAATATCTATTTTTTTTATTCATTTCAGATAATCACTTATTTGAGAAGTTTTGATGCAATAACAATCCGCTGTATCTGGTTCGTCCCCTCATATATCTGTGTTACCTTTGCATCCCTCATCATCTTTTCAACAGGATACTCCTTCATATAACCATATCCACCGAATATCTGAACTGCATCTGTCGTAACCTGCATCGCCATATCTGTTGCATAAAGTTTTGCCATTGCAGAACCGGTAGTCAGATTTTTTTCGCCTGAATCTACATTTCGGGAAGCCTGATAGATCAGAGCTCTGGCAGCTTCAATTGAAGTGCCCATATCTGCAAGCATGAATTGTATTCCCTGGAATGCACTTATACTCTTTCCGAATTGCTCTCTCATTTTTGAATAATTGATCGATTCGTCAAGTGCTGCCTGAGCGATCCCCAGCGCTTGAGCACCTATTCCGATCCTGCTTCGATCAAGAAGTCCCAATGCAATATAAAATCCCTGTCCCAATTCTCCAAGGATATTCGCCTCAGGGACTTCACAATCATCAAAGATCAATTCGTTGGTTACAGATGATCTGATCCCCATTTTGTCCTCTTTTTTACCGACAGAGAATCCCGGAGTCCCCTTCTCGACTATAAAAGCTGTGAGTCCTTTATACCCTTTATCCGGATCGGTGTTTGCTATAACAAGACATATATCCGCGATCTCCCCGCTGGTAATAAACTGCTTTGTCCCATTTATTACATACCCACCGTTCTTCTTCACGGCTCTTGTCTTAATGGCAGCAGCATCAGAACCTGCTCCGGGTTCGGTCAGGGCAAATGCTGTGAATAATTTACCATCTGCTATACCTGGCAGGTATTTTTTCTTCTGCTCCTCATTTCCATACAGCACTATTCCCTTTGAAGTGATAGTATGAGCGGCAAATGTGACACCGATACCGCCATCACCTCTGGAAAGTTCTTCTATACCAAGTGTTGAGACCATGATGGAATCGCTCATTCCTCCATATTCTTCAGGGATCATTATTCTGAAAAAATCCTGAGCTGCCATCTCTTTAAAAAGCTCTTCCGGAAATACATCTTTCTCATCAAGTTCAGCTCTGAGAGGGATTATCCTCTTATCCACATATTCTGAGAAGAGACCTTTAACCATCTCTTCAGTTTCAGTTAAATAATAGTTCATATGACCCTCCTGAAGTCAGTTGCTGTTAAATACTATTTCTTTTACAAGTTTCTTACATTGGAACATGTGCCTCAAATTATTTCCATAGATCGCTACCTTCTCAGCTTCTTTATTACCGCCACCATGCTTAGATCCGAATTGAAGGAGGCCTCCTTCCGATGATGCCACCAGGACCCTTATAAATTCATTCAATTTATAATGCTGTTCAGGAGTAATACCTTTTTTTCTTTTGAAAAGTTTTTCAACTTTTTCATTGTATTTTTTATCCTTAAGTACCCCTTCATAAGGCAGGTTAACCGGGAGACTCCCTGACATATCCTGAAGGACACTCACTGCATTCGGGAAATTATCAGTTGCCATATATTTCCCCATGTTTGTAAATACCTCGTCGGGAAGTATTGCTCCGCTTTCAGTTATAGTCGATTCTTCTATTGCAGCTTTTGCCATCCCGCGGGATAAAATAGCAGGTTTTGCTATCTGAAATATTTTTTCTGCTGTATTGCTGAGAAAATACTCCCCTTTAGTTCCGTTAAAATCTGATATAAGCATCGCAGCACCTGTCATTATGTCATAGAGAGCGGGTTTACATGCAAGATATGAGAACCTGTGCAATGTCGCAAATAGATTTGCATAGATCGCTCCATATCTGTGCTCTTCACATTGGAATATCCTCTCGTTTGGGACAAAAACATTGTTGAAAATGATCATCCCTTCCTTGTTCAGATATTTCCTGCCGTGTGTAGGAGCATGCTCTCCTTCAAGAGTTTTTATTTCAGGCCCGAGTGCATATCTCTCGATCCCCTCTGCATCAGCCTGTATTGCAAAGGACACTGCACAACTTTTATCATTCTCACTTAACTGCATACTGGGCATAACGATCAGCTCTTCAGCATATATACTCATGGTGATGGGCGTTTTTATGCCACTCACATAAATCCCATCATCTGTTTTTTTTACTATATGGACATAAGTATCCTTATCTTCCTGATCGGCGGGTGAGATAGATCTGTCGCCTTTTGCATCGGTAACAGCACCTGCTGGTGCTATATCATTATCCTGGACATATTCAAGATATTTTTTTAATCTTTTATGGTAATTTGTTTTCCCTTTGTTGCTCTTATCCAGTTGGAACGTTCCGATATACAATGCCCATAATGCATCTCCTCCGACACATCGTTGAGCACAGATGGTCTCTCTGGCCAGTGCATGAACCATTTTTATTCGTTTCCTCAGATCATCTTTCGTTCTGGGAATATAATTGTATCTATTCACTCTATTCCCGGACAAAGATGAGTCCGCTGTCATCAATTCACTATACTCAGGATCTTTTGCATAGTTATAGCAGGTGGAAACGACATTCATCCCTTTTATGATATCTTCATTCTCATAAGGTTTGGTCAGTAGTTTGTCAGTAATAACATTTGGCTTCAATTTTTTTAGTGCTTTCACATAATCTTCGGAAGTTTTTACTTTGTCCATTTTATTCATGATTCCCTCTTCTATATTTTAAGTTTATAATAATCTGAAGTAATTGATTTTACAACGATTTCCTTTAGTTTTATATCAATTTTTTTGTGCTTATTAAACTTTTAATTTAAAAAGATTGTAA
>DBOL01000068.1 GCA_002299555.1 Candidatus Aminicenantes bacterium UBA647 | reverse complement strand
TTTTCCTTCATCTCCCCATTGAAGACCTATCACAGCCAAGTTCATATAAGATCCTCCCGGTTTACACTCAGTACAGCCTGATTAATTTTATCAGAGAAGACAATACAAATCAATCAAAAACGGAGGGACATACAGGTGAGCCCACCGTCCATCTTCATCACTTCACTTACATCAAGTGTTATTACCTGCTTACCCAGGCCGGTAAGCAGTTTATAAGTATCGGGAAACCCTGCCGGAGTTATAAATGTTCCATTTACAAGGAGGGTATTAGCTGCATACTCTTCACCTTCTTTGAGCATAATTTTATTGTAGTCTAAAAATTCGGGAAGATCTCTGAATGATGATGTCATTAACATATTCCCATCTCCAAGATAATTTACTCCCGACTTAAGATGGAGGCCGGCACCAACACTGACCATGTCAATAATATATCCGAATCTTTGCAGGATATCTGAAAACTGCTCCGCACCTTCTCTGTTCGTTCTTTCAGAAATGCCAACAAAAAAATGATTGTCAGCCTGCATTATATCTCCTCCATCAAGTGTTCCGGGAGGTTTTATTCTCAGGGTGTCCATGAACTTACTCAGAACAAGTTCGATCCCATCTTCCTCACCTTTTCTTGATTGTGCACCGGGATTCGTTATAATTCCGATCTCGGGAGTTATCACAGCTGTATCCTCTACAAAATAAGCATCCGGATGGCCTGGAAGATGATCCAGAACGATTATTTCAAGGCCGAGTTGTTTAAGGACATTTGTATATTCTTTATGCTGGACCAGTATTTTATTGAAATCAGGAGTTCCAAGTTCAGCAGTTGTCTCTCCACTGCCAAAGTCTTCTCCCGGAACCCTTAGAACAGCCGTTTTGAAATTCATAAACCCCCCTGAGAAATAGAACTACACATCATAAGAGATAATACAGCTGCCCGGAGGCAGCTGTGATATCAATACATAAATATATTTATTTCTTAAGTCCCCTCTTTTTTAGAAGGGCATCTATCTTAGGTTCAGCTCCTCTGAACTTTTTGTAAAGTACCATCGGTTCTTCAGAACCTCCTCTTGCAAGGACATTATCTCTGAAAGCTTTAGCCGTTTTCTGATCAAAAAGTCCATTTTCTTTGAAAGCTTCAAATGCATCTGAATCAAGCACTTCCGCCCAGATATACGCATAATAACCTGAATCATATCCTCCGATTATATGAGCAAAATAAGTACTCCTGTATCTTGAGATAATCTCAGGGATCAGACCTATTTTATTAAGATAATCTTTTTCAAATTTATTTGTATCTCTTAACTTTTCATCCTTCAAAGTATGCCAGTTAAGGTCAAGATAACAAGCCGCAAGATATTCGACTGTAACGAATCCCTGGTTGAAAAGTTTGCTTGCATTCAACTTATCGAGTAATTCCTGTGGAATTGATCCCCCGGTTTTGTAATGCTTTGCATAAACCTTCAGAACTTCAGGATGGAGAGCCCAGTGTTCCATGATCTGTGATGGAAGTTCTACAAAATCCCACGCTACATTTGTACCGGAGATCGACTCATATTTAACGGTTGAAAGAAGATTATGAAGAGCATGCCCGAACTCATGAAAAAGCGTTGAAGCATCATCAGGGCTTAGAAGCGCTGGTTTATCTCCAACCGGTTTTGAAGCATTAAGTACCATATACACTACAGGTGTGATCTTCTTGTCGTTTTTATAATGGTAATCACGAATACTTCCGCACCATGCACCACCTCTTTTGCTATCTCTGGGGAAAAAATCCATATAAAGAATCCCGATATGAGTTCCATCCGATTCCAACACTTCAAAAGTAGTTACATCTTTGTGGTAGAGCGGGATATCTGTTCTCTCAACAAATTTTATTCCATAGAGTTTATTTGCAACATAAAAAGCACCATCTCTGACATTCTCAAGTTTAAAATAGGGACGAAGAGCTCCTTCATCAAAATCAAATTTTTCTTTCCTCAGTTTTTCCGTGTAGTACCACCAGTCCCAGGAGGCAAGTTTGAAATTCCCGCCTTCTTTATCGATCATTTTCTGAAGTTCAGCAGCTTCATTCTTTGCATTTTTCAATGCAGGAACCCAGATCTGATCAAGAAGTTTATAAACATTCCCGGGGTTTTTCGCCATATTACGTTCAAGTCTGAAGTCAGCATGTGTATTAAAACCCATGATCTTCGCTCTCTTTACCCTGAGCGATGCAATTTTTGCTACGATCTTTTTGTTGTCATTTTTATTGTTGTTATCGCCACGTAAAATATAGCCTTTATATAATTTTTCTCTCAGATCCCTTTTTTTTGAATATTTCAGGAATGGTGTCCAACTTGGTCTCTGTGGAGTAAACACCCATTTGCCCTTCTCTCCCATAGCTTCAGCCGTCTCAGCAGCACCATCGATCACTGATTTAGGAAGTCCTTCCAGGTCCTCTTTTTTATCAATTACCATCTTGAAGCCATTTGTTTCAGCGAGAAGATTCTTCCCGAACTGGAGTCCTAACATGGACGATTCCTGATTGATCTTCCTTAACTTTGTCTTATCCTCTTCATTCAGGTTAGCTCCGCCTCTTACAAATCCCTTATAATACTCATCCAGCACTTTCTTCTGCTCCAGATTGAGATTAAATTTTTCCATATTTTCAAAAACGCTCTTAACCTTTATGAACAACTTTTTACTCAAATTGATATCATCTCTGTGTTTGGAGAGAAGTGGGGACATCTGTTTTGCAATATCCTGCATCCTTTCATTGTTCAAACTGCTATAGAGACTAAAGAAAACTCCTGAAACTTTAGATAAGAGTTCTCCGCTATGCTCAAGAGCCTCGATCGTATTAACGAAAGTAGGTTCCTTTTTGCAATCAACAATAGCTTTGATCTCTTTTTTGTGATCTTCCAGCCCCTTTTTAAAAGCGGGTACATAATGATCCTCTTTTATAAGGTCAAAAGGAGGAACCTCGAATGGGGTATCATACTTCTTGAAAAACGGATTATCACACATCTTCTTCTCCTCTGCCTTATCACCTGCCATAACAAATCCACTGATCAATATTAATGTGATCAGTATTACCGGCAGTGAACTTAAATTTGATCTTTTCATCTTTAATTTTTTCATATGTTTATTACGAAATACAACAACTTATAGTTTTGTATTTCACCTCCTTTATTTGATGATTATATAACTAAATCCGGAATTTTCAAATCACTGGGGCAAGGGATGAAGATTCGGGTCTGATTTATACTTTTCCTTCAGTAAGTTTCCTTATCATTCCGGTAAATTTTGAAATACTTTTAATTGGTTTTTTGAAAACAAGTTCATCTGAAATGCCCAGTTCTACCAGAGAAGCAGGAAGAGAATACCCCATAGATCCGGTATGAATTATAAACTTCATTTCAGGCTGCAGTTTACTCAGTTCCGATATTAATACATTGCCGTCAATACCGGGTAATCTCATATCGATAATGCCAACATCTATTTTCTGGTCAGCGATCATATCAAGTGCTTCCTCTCCACTGTTAGCAGAAAGGACATAGTACCCTTCATCTTCAAGATAGGCTTCCAGGTTAATTCTTACGATCTCTTCATCATCAACAAGCAATATTTTCACAGAAGACATTATTTCTCCTCCAGAGGGAGTTTAATAATAAACTTTGTTCCTTTACCGGGAGTGGAGATCACAAACATAGTCCCCTTATGTATATTTGTTACAATAAAACAAGAGACAGAGAGACCGAGGCCTGTACCAACTCCGATCTCTTTCGTTGTAAAGAATGGTTCAAATACCCTCTTTGTAGTATCCCTGTCCATTCCCGGACCATTATCTTCAACTTCTATAACCCCGAAAGCCCCTTCCCGGAACAACCTGAGAGTGATCTCCGGATCTTTTCGTTTTCCCTTGTTTTCACTGATAGCATGTACGGCATTCTTCAAAAGGTTCAATATCACCTGTTGAAGTTCGTTCTCAGCACAGGGGATATCAGGGAACTCTTTTTCAAAATCAAGGGTGATCTTAATATGCCTGAAATCATATTTTCTCTTCAGGTCATAATCATTAGTAGCGAGCTCGATCGTTTTTTCAATGATTGAAGATAAATCCGATTTTACAAAATGTGATTCAGATCTTCTACTGAAGTTCAACATATTTGTAACTATATCGGAGGCTCTCTCTCCGGATCTTTGTATTACCTCAAGGAAATATATTATTTTTTGTTTCTCCAGATATTTGAAAATATCATCAAGATTAAGGTTCAACTCCTCGGCTTTATCACGATTTATTTTGAAATCAGGTGAGACCCTTCGCAGGATATTCTGCACACCAAGGAGTATTCCACCCAAAGGATTGTTGATCTCATGAGCCATTCCGGCAGCAAGACCTCCCACTGACATCATCTTCTCTGTCTGGACCATCATATCTTCAATTCGAATCCTGGTAGTAACATCATCCATCCGGATAACAGCTCCTTCAACTCCATTAGATATTAAAGGATATATCATTATGTCATTATATTTAAGCTCATCATCAACACGCTCAGCGATCTTTTCCATTTTCTGCGGAGTCTTCTCATGAATTGATTTCTGAAATTTTGCTAACTGCGATGCAAATTGCGGGAATATATCTTCTATTTTTTTCCCGATAGCATCTTCAGGATTGAGTCCCGATTTTTTTTCAGCTTCAACATTCCATTGAGTAACTTTACCATCCTTATCAATTCCGATCAGAACTGAGGGCATGGAATCTATCATGTTCTTCAAGTAAAGCTGCATTTTCTGCATATCTTTTTTCTGAATTTTCAGAGATCTAGCCATTGAATTAAAAAGTCTTGAGAGCTCTCCTATCTCATCTTTTGATTTGATCCCGATCTTGACATCAAAGTCCCCTTTCGATATAGATTGCGCACTCTTTGCAAGTGTTCTCAGCGGTTTAGCTAACCATCTCCCGATCAGAATACTAACTACTATTACAAAAAGAAATACTGTAAAAAACACAAGGAGCACACTTCTTACATCGAGATTCTTTGTTCTCTGAATGTCACTGACATTATAGGCTACTACCACATTCCCGATCTTTTTGCCCAGGTGATCATTTATATGAAAAGTCCCGATTAAATACGTTTCTTCACCAAATATTTTCTCCCCTTTTGTACTCATCAGATCAAAAGAATCAGGGAATAACCTCTCACCATTATCGTCCAGCATAGTTGTTGCTATCCCTTTATCATCAGAGAAAATAAAAATTTCTGCTCTTACTGTATTTCTGATCTGATCAGAGAACTCTGAGTCAAGAGGCAACTCAAGTATCAGATCTCCCACCTTTTCAAAAGTATCCTGGTTCATTATCGGAGAGATAGACACAAAACATATATTTTCCCCCAAACTTACAATTCCGGTCTTCCTGAGCAATGAGTTCTTGCTTCTTTTAAAAAAGGATTCATAAAGAAGTGTCTTTTCGTTTATATAACTTTCTGATGAGTTGTTCACATTCACTACGATTCTATTGTCAAGATCAACAACTTTGACATTAATGGAACTGAGGAAGAAAATTTTCAGTTCCAGTGAGGTTGAAATCTCTTCAGGTTCATTAATATTTAAGGCCACCTCGTTCAACTCTGATATGAAAAGTCCTTTTCTTGATAATTCACCAAGATAGCCGTAAAATACCCCTTCGGTCTGTTCTTTTAACTTTAAAAGGTTCTCTTTTGCTGTGTTCTCATATTTTGTAGAGAGAAAATTTATCGAATAATAGATTGAAAATAAAGAAGATATTCCTGCAAGAATTATCAGGAACATAAGAATTTTAGCTCTTATTTTCACTGTTTCCCCAGCATGAACAGATCAATATTACCCTGGTCATTAAGTTTGATCTCCCCTTGTTTCTTGTTATAGAGGATCAGATTGATATCCTGGTAAAGAGGAACAAGCAAAGCTCTTTCTACAACTAAATTGTTGAGTCCTTTATAATATCTTTCTCTCTTTACAGGGTCTTTTATTGACCTTGCCTTTTTGATCATTTTGATAATATCGATGTTTTCCCCGGTTGAAAAATTAGCCAACCCTTCACTCTGTATTTTCTTTGAGAACAGAGGATTGATTATACTGAATGGATCAGGATAATCTGCGATCCATGAAGAAAATGTAAGATCATATTCTCCTTTTGATACTCTGGAAAAATATTCATCAAAACCTACATTATCTACTTTAATCCTGATCCCGGCCTTTTTTAAATTTTTTGAAAAAATATTAACTATCGAGAGATGAAGGTCTGAACCCCTGGTTACAAGGAAATTTAATTCAAATCCTTTCTGCAACCCTTCTTCATTCAGTAATTTACGGGCTTTTGCTACAGACATAGGATATCTATCAAGATCGCAATCATAACCTGACATCCCATTCGGAAAAAGAGAACAGAGAGGCTTTACATGATCCTGAAAAACTAATTTCAATATATCCTTGTTCCATAAATAATTAACCGCTTTTCTTACACATATCTTTCTCAGATATCTGTTTTTCATGTTAAAGGCAATGAAACTAGTTGAAAGAGAATTTGAATATGAATATCCCACCCAGTCGTACCCTCTGAATATAACCATTTTTGAGATCGAAAAACTTCTTAAGATATCGATCTTCTGCTTTCTGAAAAGCTCGAATAATTTATCAATATTTGGTTCAATAATTGAGATATATCTATCGATACCTGGCTTACCCTTCCAGTAAGCCTTGAAAGATTCCAGCACTATTTTCTTCCCCTTTCTCCACTCCTTTATTTTATAAGGGCCTGTCCCGACAGGTTGCAGACGAAATTCTGCTTTCATCCTTTTCATAGCTGTAGGTGATACTATTGATGTGCAGTCTACGGACAATGTGGCAGGAAACGGGAAGAAAGGTTCTTTTAAAATGAATTGAACTTTATACTTTCCGATCTTTTTTACCTTTTTCAAGAAAGGGAAGATCTCTTTAAAAAGAACAAACTCACCATATTTATATTTTCCCTCCATCTGCCTTTCAAATGTAAAGACAACCGCATCTGCATCAAATGGAGTGCCATCATGAAATTTTACCCCCCTCCTCAGACGGAACGTCCAGACTTTCCCTTCTGCATCAGATTCCCATGCCAGGGCAAGAGAAGGTTTGACCTTATAAGTCCCTGGCTCCAGTTCAACCAGCCTGTTAAAAATATTTGTAATATAGTTAGATTCTGTATTGACCCAGGCCTCAGCAGGGTCAAGCGTCGATGGGCCTTCTCTGTTTCCTGATATGATCACTCTCTCCTTCCCGGCTGGCATAGAAACAGCCATCAGCAAAAAAATCAAGAATAAAATGATCCTTTTATAGTATTTCAATTTTCCTCCACATACGCTTTCCCGAAAATCACATAGGACAACTGATTCATATATAAATTTTTTACTTTCTTATTATAAACAAGGATATCATTAACGTTATAAAGAGGGATCCATGGGCAATCCCTTGCAATTATCTCCTGAGCCCGGAAATACATTTTTTCTCTTTTCCCGGTGTCGATGGTCTCTCTTGCCCTGACCAGAAGATCTGTGAGTTCCGGATCGAAATAACCTGACCTGTTGAATTCACTTTTCCTGTCAGCAAAAGTTTCGAATAAAAAAACATCCGGATCAGGGAAGTCAGCTGACCACCCCATCATAACCATGTCATGCCGTTTGTTTTTTACGGCCTTTATAAGGTCCTTAAAAGAGAGTGGTACTTTATAAACATGGATTCCCACTCTGGCAGCAAATCTTTTGATAACTCCGGCAATTTCCTCAATAGGTTTTGAGTTCACCGCATAATAGAGAGACACTCGGGCTCCATCTTTAATCTTTCCAAGTTTTAAAAGATTTCTGGCTTTTCCCAGACTAAATGATCTATCCTTAATATTCGGATTAAAACCGAAAATATTACTGGGTATGGGCGTTGTAGCATTCAAAGCAAAATTCTGAAAAATTCTTCTTATTAACGGACCTTTATTTATAAGATGTGCGAATGCAATCCGGACATTTCTATTCTGAAATATTCCTCTCTGTGTATTGAATGCCAGATAGTGGACACGGACAGAGGGGGCAGAAAGGGTTCTGAATTCCCGCCTTCCCCGAAGTTCCTCATATTCTTTCGATGATCTCACCGTCAGAATAGAAGCTTTCCCGGATTTCAGCTGGATAATTCTCCAGGCTACATCATCAACGATCTTAAAAATAATTTTCGGGATCCGGACCTCTCCTTTCCAATATTTTTCATTTCTTATCAGTGTAAGATATTTGCCCTTAACACTCTTTGAGAACTTAAAAGCTCCTGTTCCTTCCGGTTGGAATTTCTCTGACCTATAGGATGAAGGCGCAACGATCATATGTTTGGGACTTGCAAGAGAACTTAGGAAAGGTACAAATGGTTTATCCAGTATTATCTCGATCGTATATTCATCAATAACTCCTATCTCTGAAATATGTGAATTAACTCTGTTCCAGTTATAGTACTTTTTTTTGTTCAGGATCCGGGTTCTGAAATTAACTTCAACTGCGGTAGAATCAAATTTTTCCCCATTGTGAAATCTCACTCCCTTCCGTAATTTAAATATCCATTTTTTCCCGTCATTTTCAGTCTTCCAACTGACTGCAAGTCCAGGTTCAACACCAATAGAACCTTTTTTATATGTGACCAGTCCTTCATAAATATTGGATATCACCTCGGATGAATACACATCTGACGTGAGCCCGGGATCAAGAGTGGTAATAAATGTACTTTTCAGATAGATAAGGGGCTCTTCTGCAGCGGAGAGCGGAATAATGAATAAGATCAGAAGAAACACCAGTCCCGATGTAACTCCAGACCTGATTAGAGAATAATCATTATTCATTTCACTTTGCTCCAAAAAATCTCCTTCATTTTCCTGTAAACAAAAAAACATTCGTCATATCATTAAAATAATAAATAAAATGGACTTAATTATCAAATATTATTCATCTATAACATTTTTGTTGCTGAAGAACACATCTCTGAAGTTCAAAAATGAAAGCGGCTGGATCGACAAGTTCTTTACATTTCTGTTATGAAGTAAAAGTTCATTCGGATAATAAAGGGGAATCCATGGAAGATCATTATGAAGGATCTCCTGAGACTCAAAATACAAATTTTTTCTTACCTCTTTATCAGAAACCCTTCTTGCTTTGTTGATCAAATTTGATAACCTGGGATTAATATATCCTGACTTGTTCAAGCTTCCGGAATGCTCAGTAAAGTTCGGATATAGATAAACATCCGCATCCGGAATATCTCCTACCCACCCCATCATCAACATATCATGCTTGTTATATCCGATATTAAGCAATTCGGAAAAAGAAACTGGATTTCGCTTTATAATTATTCCTATTTTTTTTGCCGACCTTGTCAGAACAACTGCTATATTTTCAAGATTTTGTGAGTTCTTGCCATAGTAGAGGGAAACTTCGATTTCGGATTTGTATCCTGCTTCAATTTTTAATCTCTTCGCCTCCCCGAGATCGAATTTATAGTCTTTTAGTTGAGGGTTATGACCAAATATCCCCGGAGGTACAGGACTCGTAGCATTTTTTCCGAAATTTTGGAAGATATTACTGATAACAACTTCCTTGTTTATCAGATGAGCCAAAGCCTCTCTCATCCTCCTGTCCCGGAAAGGTCCCCTTCTTGTATTAAATGAGAGATAACTAACTACTGCGGATTTGACCGATAAAACTCTTAGATTTTTCTTATTTGTTATCTCATTATAGCCCAACATCGACTCAAGCAGTGAAACATCAGCTGTCCCGTTGCTGACCTGAAGTATCCTCCATCTCTGATCTTTTATGGTCTTAAAGATCACTGCCGAAAGATAGGCTTTCCTGTTCCAATATGATTCATTCCTTAATATCTTTATGAATTTCCCAGGTTTCCTCTCACCCAGAACAAATGGCCCCGTCCCGACAACTTTGAAATTATCGCTCTCATAAGACGAACTCCCAATGATCGATGACTTTGGACTTGCAAGTTGATAAAGGAACGGAGCATAAGGCTCTGAAAGGAGAAATTGAACAGTGTGTGTTCCAAATGCAGCTACTTTCTCCAGGTATGTATAGAAGCTGTTCCACTCTTTATATTTTTCCTTGGTCCTGAGCCTGACCGAGAATGAATTTACAACTGAGAATGCAGTCAAGGGCTCACCATCATGAAATTTCACTCCCTTCCTTATTTTGAACACCCACCGTCTCCCCTTAGCGAACATCTTCCAGCTTTCTGCCAGGCAGGGTTCAACATTTATTGACTTGCCTTCATACCTTGTCAATCCTTCGAATATGTTTGCTATTACTTCGGAGGAATATCTGTCAGTAACAAGTCCCGGATCAAGCGTACTCACATCCACGGGCCCAAGGTATATAAGAGTATTATTTTTTGGGGATGAATAAATATGCGGAGAAAACAACAGAAGTACAATAATGGAAACCGGTATTAAAAACCTCAACCAGATGAACCGGACCTCATCCCGTACAATTCTCAGATAAGAGAAAGATCCCATCCTTATAATATAGTATAGGCTTACAGATTATTCAATCATTTTCCCCTTAAAAGTTATTATCAAAAGATGATCGAACTGTCTTTTTAGATCAATCCATCTATGTTATAATTTTTAAGAACAGGAGGAATGACATGGAATTTCCAGGAATGATGGACAGGTTTTTCAGTTATGTAAAGATCGATACTCAGTCTGATGATGAGTCAGAATCTTACCCTTCAACGAAGAAACAATTCGACCTTCTAAACAAATTAGAGGGTGAACTGAAAGAGTTGGGGCTTGATGATGTAGAACAGAACAAGTGGGGATATGTGACAGCCACTTTAAAGACAAATCAGAATAGTGATGTCCCTACGATCGCACTTATCGCACATGTTGATACTTCTCCGGATGTTTCAGGGGAGAATGTTAAGCCTGTAATTCATAAAAACTATGATGGAAAAGATATAGTCCTCTCAGAGAAAGAGAATGTGATCTTAAAAGTTGATGAGAATCCAATGCTGAATGACAAGATCGGGAAGACAGTTATCACTACTGACGGAACAACTCTTCTCGGTGCCGACAACAAAGCGGGAATTTCAGAGATAATTTGTGCCGTAAAATACCTTGTGGAGAATCAGGATGCTCCAAGACCGAACATCAGGATACTTTTCACTCCTGATGAGGAGGTCGGCCGGGGAACAGAAAACATCACTAATAAAGAGATAAAAGCTGACTACGGTTATACAATTGATGGTGAACGTCTCGGGGAGATCGAGGATGAAACATTTTGTGCTGATACACTTGAGCTGAATGTTACAGGTGTAATGGTCCATCCCGGATATGCTAAAGATAAAATGATAAACTCCATAAAAATAGTTTCTGAGATCATTGACCATTTTCCCAAGAACGGTCTCGCTCCGGAAACCACAGAAAAAAGGGAAGGTTATATTCACCCTTTTACAATTTCCGGTGGTGGAGAGAAAACAAAACTGAAGATCCTTCTAAGGGACTTCGAAGAATCAGGGCTCAGAGAAAAAGAAGGTTACATCAGGGAAGTTGTTGACACCATTATGAAAAAATATAAAGGTGCAAAAGCAGAGATAAAAGTAAGTGAATCATACAGAAATATGAAGCAGGTTCTCGATAAGTATCCTGAAGTAACATCAAAAGCGATTGAAGCTGTGAAGATGGCCGGAGTGAAACCACATAAGAATATTATCAGAGGTGGCACGGATGGAGCAAGACTCAGTTTTATGGGGCTCCCGACACCGAATATTTTCACGGGCGGATCAAATTTCCATTCGAGATATGAGTGGATCACCCTTGAGGATATGCATAAAGCATCAGAAGTAATAGTAAACCTGATGAAACTCTGGACCGTTAAATAAATAATTTCACAAATATCATTTCATCAGTGAGGGAACGAACTGAATAAATGATATTGACTATTCTATTCTTCGGAGAATAACAATACTTATTGTATATATATAGTTAATATTGACATGGTAGAGAAATTTTGATATTTTAAGTTTTTCTCTTCAGAGCCTTAGCTATGAAGACGAGGTGAGAGACCGGTACTCAACGACCCTCACCAACCTGTTCCAAAAGGAATAAGGTGGTTTACCGGATAGGGTCCTTAACCCTGAAATAGTGAACAGGAGGCTGTAATGAATCCTTTAATGTATATGTGAAGCCCCACAGGGGCATTCCGTTTTCTAATTTATTTTACAATTCAAAAAGGAGAAGAAGTGAAAAACAACAAGAAAATAAACATTTGTATTATGGGTGCAACCGGCCTGATAGGCCAGGCCTTCGTTAATATATTATCATCTCATCCTGTTTTCCAGATTTCATCTTTAACCGGAAGCAAAACAGGAATTGGAGAAAAATACAGGGATTCAGTAAACTGGACACTGCCTTTTGATTTCCCTGACAAATCCGGCGATCTGATCATAAACAAACCGGATATCAGATCTCTTAAAAACAGAGGAGTTCAAATAGTATTTTCGGCATTGCCATCTGACATTGCAGGAGAGATCGAAGATGATCTCAGGAAGGAGGGCTTTTATGTTTTTTCAAATGCAGGAGCTCACAGATATGATCCTGATGTACCGATAATAGTTCCTGATACCAATCCCGGTTCCATTAAACTTATAGAAGAGCAGGGATTCCCGAAAAACGGTTTTATAATAACAAATCCGAACTGCAGTACAGCAGGACTGGTAGTTGCACTTGCTCCATTAAAAAAATTCGGAATAAAAGAAGTAACAGTCTCTACTTATCAGGCAATATCCGGAGCCGGATATCCGGGGCTATCTGCAATGGACATCTCTGGAAATGTGATCCCTCATATAGAAGGAGAAGAGGAAAAAATAGAAAAAGAGACGAAGAAGATATTGGGAATCTCCCCGGAAATACTTGCAACATGTGTGAGAGTTCCCACCCTTTATGGACATCTGGAAACAGTCTGGGTAGATTTTTCAAATTCTCCGGGTATCGATGATATTCTTGAGGCCTGGACAAATTCTATTCCTGAATTCAACTTACCATCACTGACGGATAGATCTGTAAAATATTTAACCGGGCAGAGATCACTCAACAATCACATCTCCTTCCGGGGAAACCCTCCGGGAATGCAGGTTTACACAGGTGGATTGAAAAGGAAGGGCGAGAAGATAGGATTCAATCTCCTTGTAAACAACCTGGTAAGAGGAGGAGCAGGCGGATCTGTTGCTAATGCTGAGCTTTTCCAGGAGATCTATGGGAGGAGCAAATGAAGAAAATAGTAGTTAAATTAGGAGGATCTGTTCTGAAAAATCCCGAAGGCCTGCAGAAAATAGAGGGCATTATCAACTCATATAACAACTATCTGATAATTGTTGTCTCAGCTTTATTTGGTGTTACTGACAAATTATCTTCAATTCTTGCCGGGGGAAATTTATCAGATGCAAATATCTCGGAATTGATTAGAGACCTTAGAATGATCCACTTTGATTTCCTGGATCACAATATTAACAGCACCTCAACAATCAAAACAAACAAAAAAGATCTTGATCAAAAACTGGAAATATTGAAAAATCATTTGACCGGCCTGATGCTGATAGGTGATATCCCGGAATTCTCACATGCATTTGTTCTCAGTTTCGGGGAGAAACTTTCATCAATGGTAATTGCTTCCATACTTAACTATAAAGGAATTAAAATCAGCTTATCTGCTCCGGAGGAGGTTGGTCTTTATACATCCGGGAATCCGTTAAATGCAAGAGTTGACCTTGAAAAATCCTGTAAGAAGATTAAGAGAAAACTTACTGACGATAAAAATTATTTAATCCCCGGTTTTTACGGTATCAACAATAATAAAAGAGTTTCAATTTTTGGAAGAGGCGGTAGTGATTATAGCGCTGCTGTAATTGCAAAATGTGTAGATGCAGAATATTGTGACTTATGGAAAGATGTTGACGGGTTCATGACCGCAGATCCTCAATTAATTAAAAATGCGTCCACAATACCTCTTCTATCTTATGGAGAAGCTGCTGAATTATCATACTTTGGAGCACAGATCACTCACCCGGAAACCTTTTCACCTGTCAGATCAAAAAACATTCCACTCAGGATCTTCAGTATAAATAAAATGGCAGAGGGAATATTGCCGCCAGTCTCAACAACAATAGATTCAAGGAAAAAGCAGAATTCCGATGTAATAAAGAGCATTACAAGCAGTACCGATTTTGCAGTTCTGAGAATAAAGGGTAGCGGCGTGGGGATCCATCCCGGAATTATCTCCAATATATCTCAGAGATTTAAGAATGAGGAGATCAATATCAGGTCGATAATAACATCCCAGACAACGATCAACTTTTTGTTAGGATCATCAGATATCAGAAAAGGAGCGTCAATTGTCAGGGGTCTGAAACTTCCGGATGCCGAGGAGATAAGTACAGAAACTGATATTGCACTTATCGCAGCTGTAGGAGAGGGCTTCAGGTCGACCTACGGAGTAGCCGCAAGAATACTGACAGTGCTTTCAAATAAACAGATCAATGTAAGTCTCGTCACTGCCGGAGCTTCTGATGAGGCGATTTATTTTACAATAAAAAAAGATGAATGCGAGAAAGCTATCAGATCCATTCACTATGAATTTTTTGAAGCATAACAATGCACATCTTAAGTTTGGAAAAGTAATTGTGTTGTGATATTTTTATAGATCTACCATGAAAAATAATGAAATTTATGATTATGTTGTGATCGGTTCAGGTTTCGGAGGAAGTGTTTCAGCACTCAGACTTGCTGAAAAAGGATACAAGGTTCTTGTAATTGAGAGTGGCAGAAGATACAGGCCGGAGGACTTTCCCAAGACCAATTGGAATCTTAGAAAATGGTTGTGGGCACCCAGGTTCTTCTGTTATGGCATTCAGAAGATCCATATGTTGAAGAATGTTCTGATCCTGGCCGGAAGCGGCTTCGGAGGGGGAAGCCTGGTCTATGGCAATACACTTCTTGTCCCTCCTGACCCGTTTTTTGAAGATCCGGACTGGAGTAGTTTTGACAAGGATTGGAAGAAGGAATTGTTTCCATTTTACGAGAAAGCAAAAAAAATGCTGGGAGTAACAACCAATCCGTATTTATCGGTACCTGACGAACTTTTGAGAGAGTATGGGAAGGAGATCGGCCGGGAAAAACATTTCCACCCGACAGAGGTCGGAGTCTTCTTCGGAGAACCCGGAAAAACCGTCCCCGATCCCTTCTTTAATGGAGATGGACCGGAAAGGACAGGCTGCACATTGACGGGCCATTGCATGGTAGGATGCAGGGATGGGGGAAAGAACAGCCTGGATAAAAATTATCTATGGCTGGCGGAAAACCTTGGAATCGATATCCTGACAGATCATAAAGTTAATGATGTCAGGCTAATGAAAAACGGGAAGTATGAAATTAAAGCAGACAAAGTGACCGGATTTCTTTTTAAAAGGGCAAAAAAAATCATAACAAATGGAGTAGTATTCTCCGCGGGAGCCCTCGGAACAAATGACCTTCTGGCAAAATGCAAAGAGAGGGGAAGCCTTAGTGATCTGTCTGACACACTCGGGAAAAGTTCCCGGACCAATAGTGAGGTTATGACAGGGCTGACAGCAAAGAGGGGAAGTGATTTTAAACCTGAAGGTGTTGCAATAACTTCAGGACTTTTTGTAAATGAGGAAACCCACATTGAAGTTGTTAGATACCCGAAAGGATCCAGTGTTATGAGTTTTTTTACAACATTGCTTGTTGACAAAAAGGGCGGTCGGTCAAGAGCATTCCGATTATTAATAGAGAAACTGAAACACCCGCTGAAAATGTTAAGTATGTCTATCCCTCTGGGTTGGGCCCAACGCTCAGTTATACTTCTTGTAATGCAAACTCTCCACAATAAAATAGAGCTTAAAAGGAAGAGGAGCTGGTGGTCACCTTTCAGGAAAATTCTCACTTCAGAGAACACCGGAATGAAGATCCCGGCATACATTCAGGAAGCAAATGATGCAGCCAGATCGATGGCGGAAAAAGTGAATGGTATACCCCAAAGTGCAATAACGGAGGTTTTGTTCGATATCCCGGTGTCAGCACATATTCTGGGCGGGTGTCTGATGGGGAAAAACAAAGAAGAGGGTGTGACAGACAAATTTCACAAAGTTTTCGGATATAAAAATATGTATGTACTTGATGGATCTGTCGTCCCTGCAAACCTTGGAGTAAATCCGAGCCTGACAATTACAGCAATGGCTGAAAGGGCAATGAGCTATATCCCGGAGAAAGGGAAAACCTGATCTTTAAATGAGAACCGTCTCCGGCACAAACAATAAAATACTTGAAATAGATCTAACCTCAAAAAAGTTCATTGAGACCAATGTTTCTGAAGAGGACAGAAAAAATTATCTCGGTGGTAAGGGACTCGCGTTAAAGCTGCTTTATGACCGGCTGACCCCCGGGGTAGATCCACTGGGTGCAGACAATATTTTCATTGTGACAACCGGTGTCCTGATCGGTACAGGGGCTCCTAATTCCGCCAGGTTTTCTGCTGTTTCTAAATCACCTCTGACAGGAATAATCACACATTCATCATGCGGAGGCCCTTTTGGTAATGCATTAAAAACCTCAGGATGGGATGGTATGATTCTTAAAGGCAAATCAGTTTCTCCTATTTTCTTATTGATTGACTCCCAGGGAGTAAAATTTACAGATGCTGAAAACTTCAGTGAAAAAACAACATCTGAAACAGAAACTCATCTATCCTATTTCGGAAATGGATCGCTGGCCATCGGTCCTGCCGGTGAAAACCTTGTAAGATTTGCAAACATTTCTTCAGGAGAAAGATATCTGGGCAGAGGAGGCCTCGGTGCAGTCCTTGGATCAAAGAATGTAAAAGGTATAACTGCTAGAGGCGGAGAATGCAAAATTGTACCGAAAGATCCGGAAACTTTTAAAAAGTATTCTTCAAGAGGTTTCAAATATATTAAACAGAATTATTATATTGAAAAAAAATATAAAATGTACGGTACTTTAAATCATCTCAGCAGTAACAATAATGCACAGATCCTCCCTGTAAGAAATTTCAAGGAATCATCAAGTCCCGAGGCTGAAAAGATATCGGGAGAATATATAAAGGAGACAAGAAACCCCGGGTACAGGAGCTGCAGGAATTGTTCCATCCTCTGTGGACACGAAGGAGTCTTCAATGAGAAACTGACCAGTGTACCGGAATACGAGACAACATGCCTCCTCGGTTCCAATATAGGTGTTTTTGATATAGATAAGATCTCCGAGTGGAATGATATTTGTGGAGAACTTGGGTTAGACACAATATCAGCAGGAGGAACTCTTGCATATGTCATGGAAGCGGCGGAGAAAGGCTTGCTGGACTCCCCTCTCAGGTTCGGCAAACCTGAACATATTGCAAAAACACTTGAAGATATAGCTTTTATGAGAGGTTTCGGATCCGAGATCGCAATGGGAAGCCGAAAGCTCTCAGAGAGATATGGAGGAGAAGAATTCTGTATGTCAGTTAAAGGGTTGGAATTGAGTGCATACGACCCCCGCGGAAGTGTAGGGATGGGGCTCAATTATGCTGTGGCGAACCGTGGCGGATGCCATCTCTCCTCCACAATTTTCGGACTTGAGATCACCATGGGTTTATTGGATAGTGAATCTACGATCAACAAGGCAACATATGTAGAATTCATGGAAAATGCTATCGCAGCTATTAATTCCCTCCATACCTGCCTTTTTACTATATATCCTTTTATACTCGAATCATTATTTCTGAGATATATCCCGGTCTTTGTTCTGAAACCTGTACTCCGTTATTTCCCATTCATCGCTAAACTTTTCTTTGACTTCAGTACATACTCCGGACTTTTCAGTTCCATCACCGGAATAAAGATCTCAGGAAGAGATTTTTTGAAATCAGGGAAGCGTACACATATACTTGAAAGATATATGAACACAAGAGAGGGAGTTGACAGCAACGGTGACAAACTGCCTTACAGGATCCTGAATGAGAACAGCAGGAAGCCCGGATTAAACCCTTTTCCCCTTAATAAAATGTTAAAAAAATATTACCGGATCAGAAAATATGATACTAACGGGATCCCGATGCGATCATCACTTAAACGTCTCGGTATTGAGGCAGATGGAAAGCAAAATAGAACTTGAGATTGAATTAATGTATAATCTTTCCCGAATGTCATTATGAAGAAAAAAATAATCATTATACTATCGCTGATCGGAGTGATACTTTTCATCAATCTTATAGTTAAGATCGGCCTTCGAACAATCTGGGATACAGTAAAAAACATATCTCCGGAATATTTTCTAATCCTTCTTCTGATCAGGTTTTTGTTCTGGTACATCAGAACACTTAACTGGAAGATAATTATGGAGAAATGCCAGATCACTCTACCCTTCTGGAAAATATTTAAGGCCAGGGTTGCTGGCTTCGCCGTAAACTATCTTACTCCATCTGCAAACATAGGCGGTGAAGCTGCAAGGATAATGCTTGTCAATAATAAGAGTGATAAAAATGCTCTCGCATCCGTGATCCTGGATAAAACAATTGAACTGATCGCCACGATCTTCTTTGTTATGGCTGCAGTAGCTGTTGCGATCTACAAGATCCCCATGCCAATGGTGCAGAAATATATTTATGCTGGATTTGTTATTTTTTCTGTCTTTTCGATGATCTTCATTCTCAGAAAACAACATCAGGGACTACTTAAATGGATAATACTTAAGCTTGAAAAGGTAAAGATCTCTTTCAAATTTATCCGCAACAATATGGACAAGATTAAAGAAGTGGATAAAAATATTTCAAGTTTTTACAAATACAGCAAAAAATCCTTTTTCACTGTACTTGTACTTTATTTTATTCAGATGCTGGTCTGGACAACAGAGATCTACTTCAGTCTCCACTTTCTCGGGCTTACTGAGATAACATTCCTGAAGAGCTTTCTGATCGTTGCACTGGGATCAATAGCATTTGTAATGCCTGTCCTGCCGGGAGGGATCGGAGTTTATGAACTTACTTATCTGGCAATCTTTAAACTTTTGGGCCTTAGTACGACATTTGGAATGGCCCTTGTAATAACCAGAAGAGTTATCGCTCTGACATGGGCAGGATTAGGACTGATTTTTCTTGTAAATGCAGGACCTGCAAAACCTGTAATAAAAGACGCAACCGATATTAGAGATATTGACGGTATCTGAACCGCTTACCGGCTCTTTTTCTTCCTTCCCAGATAAATAAAATTAACTATTCTGAAAGGGACAACAATAGCAACTTCAATTGCACTGAAATAGAGGAGAATATCTATCCGGTTAAATAAAGCTAAAACAAGTACTACAAGTCCGACCAGACCTCTTGCATCACCTGATGTCCCGGTATCTCTCTCAAGGTACAGATTCTTAATGTAGAACAGGATGATCTGTAGCATATACATTGACAATACGAACAGACCGAAAATCAGCCAATCCTTATTACCTGTCATTCTGAATTTGTTTATGGTTAGAGCAAGCAGGATTAGAAAATCCGATACTCTATCGAGAAAGAGATCCAGATATTTACCAAAGATCGAGCCGCTTCCTCTCGATCTTGCGAGCATACCATCAGCGACATCTATCACAACGGAAAGGTATATCAGCAGCCCGCCGAGAACAACATTCAGATATCCGCCAAGCGCGATCAGAACGATCCCGGGAATGCTGACAAGAAATGCGGAATATGTCAGTTGGTTGGGTGTAATTCGGGTTTTATATACCGCTCTGACAATGAGAGATCCGAGTGGCCTGTTAATATATTTTTCTGCATTCATATATTTAAAAACATAATTCTTCCCTTCACTTTTCAATGAATCCTCATAAACAAATTTGTTGTTAGCCATCAATATCTCCCACTATTTGTAAATCTTCCCCAGAATTTCCCTTACATCACTGCTCTTTAATTCTATGATATTATTTGCCATTCTCTCTTTTGTAAATGAAACACCAACAAGCCCGTCCAGTTCATCTTCTTTTACTCCGAATTCTTCGAGGGAAAATGGCACCTTCCCCTTAATAGACGCTTTTATTTTTTTCTCAATCTCTTCACCACTTTTCACTTCACAATTCATAAAAAGTCTTTCAAGTTTGTCACCCATACCCTTCCTGTTTATATCCAGGAGAGGAAATAACGGCATTGAACAAGCGATCCCATGAGGTATCCCATACTTTAAAGTGAGAGGATAACTGATCGAATGTGCAGCTGCAGTCTTCGTATTTGAAAATGCAAGTCCCGCATACATCGATGCAAGGATCAGCCCCTTTCTTACTCCTTCAGGGACAGGATCGTTCAGGTCATCTATATATTTTATGATCAGTTTAATACTTTCAAAAGCAAAATGATCGGAAACAGGATTGGCATTTTTGTTCCATAATGCCTCAAAAGAGTGTGAAAGAGCATCGAGAGTTGATGAGATAGAGACTGACATTGGGAGAGATGCAAAAAGTCTGTGATCATATACTGAGTGATCAGGATAATTTTCAATATCTGAAACAGAATATTTTTTGTTTTCAACCTTATCCCATACAGTTGCCCACATCGTCACTTCAGAACCTGTTCCATGAGTAGTAGGTACTGCTATCAGAAGAGGTTTTTCACCTAAGATACGAGTGACACCACCTTCCAGCAACTCCATAACAGAAGAACGGTTGAGATAGAGTCCGAATCTCACCACTTTGGCTGTATCGATCACCGATCCGCCCCCGATAGCTATAATAATGTCGGGTTTAAATTTCTGTGCAAATCCAAGAGCTTTATCAATACTTTGAATTGACGGGTTTTCTTCGACATCGTTGTAGATGTGATCCTCTCCACCTTCATTGGTAATTGTAGAAAAAGCCTCGGACCTCTCAAAACCATCATAACAGAAGATCAGCCTCTTTTTTCCGCTTCCGGATAGTTTTGACAACTCTTCTCCAAACAAAGTATCAAAGGAGATCTTTACCGGATTATAGTATTTCATTTCAACTACCTTTAAGAAAATCTCCGAATTTATTCTTCATCTCCTCAGGTGTATCTTCAGGCCTGGGCAGCCCCTCCATTGTACCCGACTTTATCCTGACAAGAATAAAAACAGGCTTCTCCGTATCATCAATTGTTTCAAGAACCGCTTTGAACTTTACAGGGGAATCTATCTCTAAAGTTTCTCTGTACCCGCTTGCTTTTGCAATTTCCGCCAGGTTGATCCCCTTTGACAATGTTGGCTGATCACCTGTAGATTCATAAGTATTGTTATCAAAGCAGATATGTATTATATTTTCAGGAGAATAACTCCCGACTGTCACAAGTCCCCCCATCTTCATGAGAACAGCACCATCCCCGTCGAGAAGAAATACCCTCTTATCCTTATTCTCCAGAGCTACTCCCAGACCTACAGATGAGAGACATCCCATTGAACCGGTCATGTAGAATTTTCCCGGATGTTCAAGATATGAGTAAAGTTCTCTTCCTGTAAATCCTGTTGTCCCCATTAATACATCTGTACTCTTCAAAAAGGATTTCAGCACATCAAGGAAATTAATTCTTATTTTCAGATCACTCTTTACGACTTCTGCCTTTTCATCAGATTTCGAAAAATATCCTTTTTTTATTATAAATGCATAAGGAGTTCCATTTTTACTGCAATGGTTTTTTGCTTCGCTTATTGCTTTGTCCAGGTTCCCATCTTCTTCATTCAGAACTTTATATGGAATTTTAAATATCTTCAAAAAATCTTCGATAGTTTCTCCCATTAGCATATGCTGAGCTGCATCTTTCTTCCCGGGAAATCCACGCCACGAGATAAGCAAAAGTGCCGGTAATTTATAAAGTAGTTGTAGAGATGACAGCGGATTTACAGCATTACCATAACCATCATTCTGCATATAGACAACCGGAAGCCTCCCTGCAAGTGCAAATCCTCCCGCAAGGCCCATTGCCTCCCCTTCTGAAGTGCAGGCATAACTCTCCCTTCCTGATTTATTCAGATAATTCAGTAGCGGCGTAAAAACAGAACATGGCACACCCATATAGGGGGAAAATGACCCTGCTTCGATCTTATCCAGAAATATTCCGGGCTCCACCTATTTGCTCCCAGGAATCAATGTAAGAATATCCTTTATCGAAATACAGAACTCATCACTCTCTTGTGCCCTTCCTGTCTCAAGGATAGTTTCAGCAGTCCTGACCATACTCGGATAAGCACTTCTGAGGAGCTGGTTTGCATAAATAGCAATCCTTACCCCGGCTTTTTCCAGTTCTTCTTCAGTGATATGGGAATATGTACTTGGAACAACTACCAGAGGAACATTGTTTGTTATTTTCTTATATTTGGAACAGAATTCAAGGATCTCATCTGCAGTTTTTTCTTTACTGTGTATCATTATCCCATCAGCTCCGGCCTTAATATAAGCTTCGGCTCTTTCCAGAGCATCTTCCATCCCTGCTTTAAGGATAAGGCTCTCAACCCTTGCAATGATCATAAACTCTTCGGTCACCCGTGCATCTATTCCGGCTTTTATCTTTATGCAGAAATTTTCTATTGAGTCCTGGGTCTGTTTAACATCTGTGCCGAAAAGTGAATTTTTCTTCGCACCAATCTTGTCCTCAATTATAACGGCAGATATTCCCTCCCTCTCAAGTGTCTTAACCATGAATTTGAAATGTTCCGGTAATCCTCCCGAATCACCATCATAAATGATAGGCTTTGTTGTTACTTCGAGAATACTGTTAATTGTATTCATTCTTGATGTGAGGTCTACAAATCCGATATCAGGTTTCCCTTTTGAAACTGAATCCGTGAGGCTGCTCAGCCACATCCCGTCAAATTCTTTGGAAGAGCTTCTTGTCTCGATCCTGGTCTTCTCAACAATAAGCCCTGTCAGACCATTGTGGGCCTCCATTATCCTGATCAACCCTTTGGATGCGAGTAATCTCCTGAGAACCTGCATCCTTATACCGGGAGTAGTACCCCTCTCCCTTACTTCCCAATTCAGCTTCGTAGAAGATATCCCGGGTGTATATTTCGGTTCTATTAATTTACCCCCCCACTTATCCAATGTTTTGATAACTCTCTCTCTTGTCTCTCTTTGAGGGCCAGTTCGCCAATCATCTCCATGAACAACATAGTCAGGTTTGATCTTTTTCAGATTCGGGACATAATCAAGTGTTTCCTGCAGCACGACTTCGGAAACCCCTTTTATATTCTCAACGATTGTTTTCCTCTCTTCTGTGGAAAGAAAAGGGAGTCTCTTATACGATACAATTGCTTTATCTGTCAGGACACCTACAATAACTTCACCGTATTTCCCCGCTTCTTTAATAATATTTAAGTGGCCGGTATGGATAAGATCGGCACTCATTCCTACATATACTTTTTTCATTTCAACAACTCTCCTGTTTTTTTAAATCAAGATTTAGATTTTCTACAGATCAAGTCAGGATTATATAGCAAAAAAGGGTTTTTATCAATTTACAGACTTCCACAAATGAACTTAGCTTCCCCCTTTTAACAACTCTTCCAATTGATCTCCAAGGCTTCTCATACCGGAAAAAAAATTTATATATTTATCAAATTGCCCAGATTTATTTTTTATCTCTCTTGAATACTTTCTCAATTTTCTTACACTCTTTTTATAGATGGAATCATTTTCATCAAATTGTGACCTTATAGCCTTATCAAGGAGATCCGATAAAATATCGAAATTTTTTCCGATCTCTTTTTTGACCTTCTTATCCTTTTCAGCAGTGTAAAGTTTATCAAGTTGATAACATAACCCGGCTATCTCTTTTACCATTTTTGACATCGATCATTCTCCTTTTGAAAACAGGCTGTAGTTGTTCTTTAAACGGATACTATAATTGAGAAGTTCATTAAGCCCGATCAGTGTACCCCCGCTCTTCCTGAACGAATCCATTAGTCTCTTATGCTCAGCAGGGAAAATATCCATTATATTAATAAGATCATCTATGAGGAATCCAAACATTTCTCTTTTTTTTATTATCTTCACACCTGCAAGAGCATATTTAAGCCTCTTCTCTTTTTTGTCAGGCCATTTATTTTCAACTTTTTCCCTGAATAATCTTGTATACAGATTGGGAGCCAGCAGTTTGATGGAATTCATCTCCTCCTTCAACTTAACGGAAACTTTATCTATCACCTTCTGCATCTCACTCATCAGCTTCAAGGCAAATTTTTTCTTCTTCATGAATGTCACACCTTCGGGGACCATGGTAATGATGGTTGAGATAATTCCGGCCGCTTCCTTTGAGACAATGCCGGGATCAGATCTGTTGATATTATTGAGACTCTCCCTTAAATCCTCACCATACTCCCTCACAAAGGTAATATGATCTTTGTCCAGCAATGCTTTGAGCAGGCCCGAATATTCCACCAGGCAATTAACCAGTTCCTTCCTTAATCTGAGATTACTAAATGTTAAAATCACAGGCTCCAGATCTGAAGCTGTAATGGATGAATTTATTACAGATCTTTCCGCCCTTAATTCCATATCCTGATCTATAATCTCAGTGATCACCCCGGCCAGGGATTCGGCAATAAGCTCAGAAGATTTGTGAAAGTCATTCAGTCCGGATCCCATATATTTTGTGGAACATCCGGATATCAATATAACAATAAATGCAAATAACAATACAGGACTATATTTCCTCATTATTCTCCCCCGTAAAAAAAACGGAATTATAGATTATTTCGTGACTAAAAGGAATAAAGTTAAAAATATTGGAATTAATTCAGAAAATCATAAATTCTCTGGCATGCAGATATCAGGTTAGTTCGTACTTTTTTATTTTGGCTATCAGGTTCACACGGGAGATACCGAGTATCTCCGATGCTCTGGTCCGGTTACCTTCAGTATGCTCAAGGATCTTTTTAATATGTTCCTTTTCAACTTCCTGTATCGATTTCAGTTCTAATCCATCACTTCCACTATATGAATGTTTTGCACTCTTAAGAAAATAATTGGGTAGCGAATTTTTCCCCAATTCCTCTCCGGTCTCAATTATCGTTGAGCTATTAATAATGTTCATTAATTCCCTTATATTCCCGGGATAATAATAATTTTTAAGTAAGTTCATCACTTTCGCAGATATCCTGGAGATATCCTTCCCGTATTTTTTGCTGAATATCTTAAGGAAGTGATTTGCAAGGATAGGAATGTCTCCTGTTCTTTCATTTAATGTCGGAAGATATATTGAGTTAATATTCAGCCTGAAGAACAGATCTTTTCTGAAAGTTCCTTTCTTTATCTCATCAAAAAGATTCTTGTTGGTTGCTGCAATGATCCTTACATCAGTCCTTATATTTTCGGTGGAACCTATCCTGTAAAACTCCTCCTCCTGCAGAACTCTCAGAAGTTTAACTTGTATTGAGAGAGAAAGTTCGCCTATCTCATCCAGGAATAATGTCCCTCCGGCGGCTTCCTCAAGAAATCCTTTCTTCTCCGAAACTGCTCCTGTAAATGACCCTTTTGCATGGCCGAAAAATTCAGAAGAAAAAAGTTCGTTTGCAAACGCCCCTGCATTTACCGCTACAAATTTTTTATCCTTTCTCTCACTGATATTATGAATAGCTTTTGCCACCAATTCTTTACCGGTACCACTCTCTCCCCAGATCAGAATACTATTGTCAGTAACAGACAATTTTTCAACCAGGTGGAAGATCTTCAGCATTTCGGGATCCGAAGTAATAATTTCCTTAAATTCCTCACTATATTTTAGAGATTTTCTGGATACTTTTTCATCCGGATCAGATTTTGCCCTTTTGATATCCACATTCAGAAGAGCTGAATCGAGTACCTGAAGTAGCTTCTCCTCTTCGATCGGTTTAAGAAGATAGTCAAATGTCCCCGATTTCATGGCAGAAATTGCAAGATCTACATCCTCAACACCTGTCAGAACTACAGGTACAATATCCACTTCTTCATTCTTTATATAGTTCAGAATATCAATGCCTGTAACATTTGGCATATCCATATCGATCAGAATAATATCAAAAATCTCATTTTCCAGTATTTTAAAAACCTGGGTCGAATCCTGAACAGTTTTGATCTTGAATCTTCCGGTCTGGAGCAGAAAAAGATTTAAATAATTTAAAATAGCTGCATCATCATCTACTACAAGTATGTTGTTCATTTAGCAGTAACTCTCCTTACCGGGATGGTGATCCTGAACTCTGCCCCCTCTCCCGACTTACTTGTTACATTTATCTCTCCGCCATGCTCTCTGATAATTCCATACGATATTGAAAGCCCGAGACCGGTACCGCCTTTGTCCCTTTTTGTTGTAAAGAACGGGTCGAAAATTGAGTTTATTATTTCTTCATCTATCCCCTTCCCGTTGTCTGAGATCTTAACCTCAACATGTTCACCACCATCAGGAGAGGTTGAATTAATTAACACTTTTCCCTTTTGACCGTTTATTGACTGAGCGGCATTCAGGATCATATTTACCATAACCTGTTCCAGTTTCTGAAAATTCCCCTTAAAAATTGGTAAGTTTTCATCAAGCTGCAATTTTACATGAGCCATCCTGCGGGTCTGACTCTCAACCAACCTGAATGCATTATTGACAACAAGGTTTATATCTACATCATCAGTCAGAAAACCCTCATCTTTTCTTGCATAATTTCTGAGATCATCAACGATCTTTTTGATCCTGTTCGATCCTTCAAACATATCATTAATAAGCAAAGGGATATTCTCCCTGAATACGTTATAATCAAGACGGGCTATCTTCAAATCAGTCTGCTCTTTGTAATATTTATTTATGATCGGGAAAATATCATCGAATGACTCTTTTATGATGTTCAGATTGCCCCTTATAAAAGTATTCGGATTATTTATCTCATGTGCTATACCTGCGACAAGTTTTCCGAGAGAAGCCAATTTATTTGATTGCAGCATCTGGTTCTCAAGTTCTTTTTTTTCAGTCACATTTCTGCAAATAACAAGAATTTTTTCAACATTATCTTTCTGAGAAAATATGGGGTAAACCCTGATCGAAAAATAGAGATTATTGATTTTTTTCTCAAAGTTAATGCTCTTGCCGGCAATGAACACTTTCATGATCGGGCTTTTCTCATCCTGAAGTTCTGATTTGCATAAGTCCTCAAATTTATGTCCCTCATCGCCAATGTCCTTATCGTTGCTCATGGACATATTCCCATCACGATCTACAACATAGATCCTGTCTGTTATTGCATCTATCAGGGTTTCAAGCTCCTCTCTGTTTCGTGCACATTCCTCAGTCAATTCCAGAAGCTTTAGATTCTTTCTTTCAAGAATGAGTTTTTTCTTTTCGAGGTCTGCTCTACTCTCTACCCTCTCGATTGTTTTTGAGAAACTGTCTGCGATCTCTTTTATCAGAGCAAACTCTTCTTCAAGGAATTTTTCACCATTGCTCAGAGATACTTTTATCAATCCCCTTTCGTCTCCTTCAACAATGATCTTTTCCTCTATTGATATGGTTGGCTCACCACTCTCTTTGTCACCATAGCTTTTATTATCAAGCTTAATTGTAACTGAGGTTAGATCCGGGAACTGAAATCCATTGCTCATATGATCTGCAGTATTCTCAAAAACCTCTCCCAGTGTCTTCGCTGCATTTATTTCATGGCTGATACTGTAAAGGCATTGAAGTTCCTTAACCCGCTCTTTGAGTTCCGATGAGATTATATTTGCATTGACTATCTCATCTTCAAAGGAGATGATTATGTTCTTCTCCTTCGCATAATTTGCAGGAAAGATCACGATCTTCTTTCCTATACCTTTATGGAAAAAAGATTTTGTTACCTTCTCTCTCCTCACCAGTTTAAGATTCTTCTCCAGAATATCCCCTTCTTCATGAACGGGAAATCCTGAGAATATCTCCTCACCTGTCCTGTCTTCTCCTTTATAGATAATATCCATGATAATATCACCTAAAAAAAGGATGATATTATTCTCATCAACAATAATGATATTGTTAATGACACCGAGGGCGAAATTTTCTCTGTTAAGGTTTACCATTTAAAATCTTTTTAAATTATTTCTTATCTTCAAATTATAATACTCCTCAGAGTATAACATTGAATGCTTTTTCTGTTCAATCGTATCAACATTAGTTTCATACAATGAAATTTCCGGGTTAGAGATTTCCTGTCCGCTGTTCCAGCAATAATTATCCTCTGCATCCTTGTATAATCTGTTCACTTCTTTTATCTCATTGAAAATATCTTCAGAAGAATCAAAGTCAAATCCTGAAGGATCAAATCTGGATGCAAGACCGGATATAAGTTTCCAGTTCTCCACTCCATTCTCGGGATCGAATATTTTTCTACTCTGCTGGATACGTGTATCGGAATTTGTATATGATCCATCCTGTTCGATCGACGATGAAGCCGGAAGGATCACATCCGCTTCCCTGGATGTTTGATCAACGAACATCTGATTAACAAGCAGGAATTCAAAACCGCTTAGCAATTTAAAATTCTCTGTATCGTTAAAGGGATTTTCACCGAATATCAATGCTGCTTTTATCTCTCCTCTGGCAAGTTTTTTTGAGAGGTCCAGAGGTTTGAAAATTCCTGACAGATCTATATCCCATTGTTTTCCGAGAGAGAGTATTTCACTTTCCTCGCTATGTTTGATCTGGCCGGGGAGATACTGAGGTGACAGCCCCATGTCGAAGACCCCCATCGAGTTGGCATAATCCCTTAAAAGAATTATTCCATTACCGGGTGACGACAAGCGTCCGGTAATTAATTGAATATTCCCGATAGCTTTCAGATCGTTAGAAGACTTCTCAAGCTTTGAGTCAATATTATAAATAAATATGACCTTTTTCCTCTGATCAGATATCATAGCAAGTAGTTTTTCATATTTATCAAGGCTCACATCTGCCATGCTGGTTACTTTTTCCCTGTTGAACTCAGAAACAAGTTCTTTCAGTGACTCCATATCACTATTTTCGGGAGATCTATTATCAGTTAACAACTCTCTGATCAGTCCGTTAAGCAATACAGTATTAGTCCCTTTCCTGGAGTCTATCCAGAGATCAGCAAATTTTGTCAATTTAATTTCAGAAGAATTTATCAGTATCAGCTCAGTCCCTTTCTTCTTTGCAGCTTTGATCTTCTGTTCTACTATCAGATTTTCTGAAGAGAGACCTGAATTAACAAGTACAACAATATCACTCTTTTCAATATCATTTAATATCGCTGTTGACGCTGTTATTCCGAGAGATTCGTCAAGGCTGTCCTGTTCCATTCCATGAACCAGGTTCGATAATGAAGCTATATTATTTGTTTTTAACCCTTTCCTTGCAAATTTTGATAAAAGGTATAACTCTTCATTGGACATTTTCGGAGAACCGAAAACAGCAACAGAATCCGGTCCGTACTTCCGAATTACTTTATTTATCTCTTCAGCAGAATGATCCAGAGCTTCATCCCAGCTCACATTTGTCATTACATCGTCTTTTTTAATGGAAGGATTTATGATCCGTTCATCAGACAGAAGATACCTGTGCCCGAATTTCCCTTTGCTGCAAAGATAACCCTCATTGTGTGAATCCATTATTGATTCTGTAGAATTTGATACATAAAAGAGGTCTTTATCGATCACTTTATAATTGATCCTGCATCCGACCGAACAGAAGTTACATATAGATTCGTAATCCTCTTTAGGAAGAGCTCCAAGAACCTTGAATGGATATTTTTCCGCTATTGCACCTGTAGGACATACATCTATGCAATTCCCGCATGAAATACAATTTGTCTCCATCAGATGTTTTTCCATTGCCGGTTTCACAACAGCCTGAAATCCCCTCCTTACAAAACCCAGAGCCGCAACCTCGAGGATCTCTGCACAGATCCGGACACACTTTCCACAATTTATACATTTGTTGGGATCAAGAGTTATAAACGGGTGGTCATTATCAACTTTATATTTTCTTACCTCTCCCACATAATCGTCTATGTTGATCCCATACTCATCACTATATTTCCGAAGTTCACAATCATAATATTCAGAACAACCGCATTCGAGACATCGCCTGACCTCATTCCCGGCCTGCTCAGTGCTGAATCCCAACTCAACCTCATCAAAGCATTTAGTTCTTTGAGCAGGATCAAGTTCATTCATTCTCTCTTTATCAACTTTTGCCGCATGATATAGTTCATGCTCCGGTACTTCATTGAATCTATGTTTAAAGCTATAAAACTTATCCGGTGCTCCTTTTGCGATTCCGTACTCAAGATACTTATCGATCGCAGCAGATGCTCTTTTCCCATGAGCTATGGATGTTATTGCCGTGAATGGACCGGTGACAGCATCTCCCCCCGCAAAAACCTTCTTCCTTGAAGTTTCCATAGTTTTATCATTTACAATAATGGTTCCCCATTTTTCAAGAGATACTTCATTATCAGATTTGTTAAAAGAGATATCTACACTCTGTCCTATCGCTCCTATCAGATAGTCCAGTTCGATCTCAAATTCTGATCCTTCTACCGGAATCGGTTTGGGCCTTTCACCAGGTGCCGCTTCTTTCAGTTTCATCTCAATACATTCAACACCTTTCAGCCTATTTCCATCCCTGATCAGTTTCGTCGGCAATGTAAGGATCTTCATTTCGATACCTTCTTCTCTTGCAGCTTCAATTTCCGCTTCATGCGCAGGCATCTCTTTTTCCGACCTTCTGTAGAGGATCATAACTTTATCTGCTCCGCACCTTACTGCCGTTCTGGCAGCGTCGATTGCAGTATTACCTCCACCGACAATACCTACAACTCCTTTAAGCTCCGCTTTCTCTTTTAATTGCAGGTCCCTCAGGAAATCGATTCCTTTAATTACTCCATCTGTTTCATCTTCATGTTCGAGCCTCATACTGCTGGCACCCTGGGCACCTACAGCGAGATAAACAGCATCAAACCCTTCCTCGATAAGAGAATCTGCCGTGAAATCCTTTCCCATTTCAGTTCCGGTCTTTACATCGATCCCAAGTCCTGTGATCCAGTTTATCTCTGTATCCAGTATTTGCTTCGGGAGTCTGTATTCAGGTATTCCATACCTGAGCATTCCGCCGAGTTCCGGTAATTTATCGAATATGGTTATCTGGTAACCTTTAAGCCTCAGATAATATGCACAGGATAAACCGCTTGGCCCGCCACCAATTATCGCAACCCTGCCTTCTTTTTCTTCTTTGATCTCCGGGGTCCACATATGCCCCATATCGATATCGGCAACATACCTCTTGAGATAATTGATCCCGACCGTTTCATCTATTATATCCCTTCGGCAGTCAACCTCACAATCCCTTACACAAACCCTGCCTATGGAAAGGGGAAGAGGATTGTTCTCTTTCACAAGTTTCAGAGCTTCCTCATTTTTACCCTTCGCTATAAGTGCAATATATCCCTGTGCATCAACATTTGCCGGGCAATTATTAACACATGGCCCTATACAATCTGCATAATGGTTCGAAAGCAACAGCTCAAGTGCTGTTTTTCTTGATTCCATAACCTTCTCAGATCTGGTATTAACAACCATTCCATCAGTAACTTTAGTTGCGCATGAGGGGAGAAGCCTGTTTACCCCTTCAACCTCAACAACACAAACAAAACAGGAGCCGTAAGGCTCTATCCTGTTATCGTTACAAAGTGTAGGTATTTTGTCTAAATTATTCTGATCTACTACCTGAAGAATAGTTTTATCATCTGTGGTCTTTATTGATCTTCCGTTTATTGTTATTGATACTTCTTTCATCTGGATCTCCGATTATTCCTATATTTTTTCAATTGCATCAAATTTGCATGCCTGAAAACAGAGTGAGCATTTAATACATTTTTCCGGATCTATCTTATGGATCTCTTTGACCGATCCTTCAATCGCATCTACCGGACAATTCCTGGCACAAAGTGTACACCCGGTACATTTATCCGGGATTACTTTATACTCGATCAATGCAGCACAACTATGAGCCGGACATTGCTTATCCCTGATGTGCGCCTCATATTCTTCTCTATAATATTTCAATGTGGTTAAAACCGGATTCGGAGCAGTCTGCCCTAATCCGCAAAGGCTATTGTCTTTAATCTTATAAGACAATTCTTCCAGCAGATCGAGATCCTTTTCTTCGCCCTTTCCGAGTGTTATCTTTTCAAGTATCTCTAACATCCTTTTTGTCCCTATCCTGCAGAAAGTACATTTCCCACACGACTCATTCTGAGTAAATGTCAGAAAGAACTTTGCAAGGTCCACCATGCAGGTGGTCTCATCAAGAACCACCATGCCGCCTGAACCCATAATGGCACCGGTTTTTGTTATCTCATCATAATCTATCTTGATATCTCCCATCGATGCAGGTATACAGCCGCCGGATGGGCCGCCCATCTGAACAGCTTTGAACTTCCCTCCATCCTTAATGCCTCCTCCTATTTCGAATACTACTTCGTTAATTGTCATTCCCATTGGAACTTCTGCAAGTCCGCTTTTTTTGATCTTTCCTGCCAGAGCAAATACTTTGGTCCCTTTACTTTTTTCCGTTCCCATAGAGGCAAACGCAGCAGCTCCGTTCAAAATGATCCAGGGGACATTCCCGAATGTTTCAACATTATTGATATTTGTAGGTTTCCCCCATAATCCCTTTACAGCCGGGAATGGTGGCCTTACCCTGGGTATGCCTCTTTTCCCCTCAATTGAAGCTATTAATGCAGTCTCTTCTCCGCAAACAAACGCTCCGGCACCCTCTTTGATCTTTATATTAAAATTGATTTTCGACCCGAAGATCCCCTCTCCAATATATCCCTTTTCTGTTGCCTGTCCGAGAGCAGTTCTGAGCCGCTCAATCGCTTTAGGATACTCGGCCCTTACGTAAATATAGCCATACTCCGCTCCTATCGCAAAGGCAGCTATCATCATCCCTTCGATCACAGAATGGGGATCACCTTCAAGAACACTCCTGTCCATGAATGCGCCGGGATCACCTTCGTCTGCATTACAGATAACATATTTTTTGTCTCCCTGAGCTTCGCTGGTAAACTTCCATTTAAGTCCGGTCGGGAAACCCCCGCCGCCTCTTCCCCTCAATCCGGAATCGGTGATGACCTTTATCACATCTTCAGGAGAGTCATCGTTAATTACCTTCTGAATAGCGCTATATCCATCTTTTTCCAAATACTCATCAATTGAATTGGGATCAATCTCCCCGCAATTTCTCAATACTATCCTTTTCTGTTTCTCAAAGAAAGGATCCTCATTTTCATTTTTTCCAGTCTTAACAAGCCATTCTTCTATCGGCTTCCCGGAGATAAGGTGATCCTCTACGATCTTTTTTACTCTGGCCTTATCAACTTCAGCATAAAGCCATTTTCCTTTTTCATCATTAATTTCGACAAGAACTTCTCTGTAGCACATACCCATACATCCTGTCTCTTTCAACTCAAAATCGATGTTATTCTTATCTTTCTCGATCTTCAATTCATCAAAGACCGTATAACCGCCTGCAGATATTCCGCAGGTTCCGAGTCCGACTTTAACTTCAACCATATCAGATCCCCTTTTACTTTTGTCTGTATTTCTTCAGGACTTTTCTGACCTTATCGGGAGTAAGGCTCCCGAAGGTCTCTTCATTTATCATTATGACCGGTGCAAGTGAACAGCAACCGAGACATGCTACAGATAGCAAGCTGAACATACCGTCATCACTGGTTTCACCGACTCCTATCCCAAGTTCATTAAGGAGCATATTAACGATGCTTTTTGCACCGTTCACATGACATGCAGTTCCTTCACACACCTTTACAATATATTTCCCGAGAGGTTTCAACCGGAATTGAGAATAGAAAGTAACAACTCCATATATCTCCGCAGCAGGTATCTCTGCAAACTCACTTATATAATTTATTACTTTTTCGGGAACATATCCATACGAATCCTGAGCAGACTGCAATAGAGGTATCAGTACGCCGGGATCTCCACCATTTTTTAAAAGATCAATTTTAAATTCTTTGATATTCAGATTTATTTCTTTGCTTAAATTTTCTCCCATATAAAAAAGACCTCCGAATTAGAATAAGTAGTTACAATCAATAACGAAAGTGAATTCTATTACATTTCAAACAGATTGACAACAGGAAATTTCTTTATTTTCAAGATCCCTTCAAGAGGAAGAATTTTCTCTTCAACAAAGTTATCAATATCAGTATAAAATGAGCCCTGAACGAACAGAACTATATTATGATTACCGGTAGTGTAGTCACAAAATATAACATTATCGTCAAGCTTTAATGCAGGATAGATCCTGTCAAGTTTTTCTTTCTCTACATCAAGGAGAATATATGAACAGACTTTGTTAGCCATATTTCTTCCCTTGTTAAAACCGGAAGGATCGGCTGAAAGTGCCTCTTCTGCTGCATCTAATACTTCGTTTGTGGCATCATCAAGAAATGGATTCGCAACCTCAAGAAATTCAACACTGCTGACTCCTTCAACATTCGCCACTTTATCATTAGCTGTAGATCTGATCTCTTCCATATTTTTACCCTGAACCAGCATAAAAATATCATGATCTCCACGTGTTGCATCACAATAAACAACATTTTCCATGTAGTAGAGTTTCCTATATGTATCGGCAAAATCTGTCCCCTTATCAAGTTTAACAAGAAGATATCCGGATTTTGAAATATCTGTATTTTCATCCGTTTCCGGTAATGCCGCTTCTACAGGTTCTTCAACAAAATGTTCAACCAGTTCCTCTGCATTAAATGGTTTCTGAATAAGTGCTTTAATATTAAGATCAATGATCTCTTCAGGATTCAGCTTATCAACAAATCCTGTAATAAGAATAACCGGTACACCCGGATATCTGAATTTTATAATTGTGGCAAGTTTTGTTCCGAGAATATCGGGCAACTGAATATCAAGAACTACAGCCGCAGGTGTAACATCATGCTTCATTAACATATCAAGTTTTTTCAAGCCGCTCACTCCATCCTCTGCGGGCTCTGTCTCATACCCGAGCTGACTCAGACTCAATGCAAGATTCCTTCTTATAGATGATTCATCATCAATTAATAAAACCATTTTTCTTTTTTTGTTCATAATTACCTCCATAATAATCAGAATACATTTACTTGCAATTTTCGTGCCAAGAATAGAAGATCATCTGCCAGAGAGGAATTTAAATAAATTTCAGAATTATTCACACCGGAAGTGTTAAAAAACTGAACAGCAAAGAGAAAACTCAGCTATAGGAGCGAACTTCAGGGGTGTAACAAAGTTTAACAGTTTACACTTAAGCAAACTTCCCTGCAGTAGTGGCTTTTGCAGTATAAACAATTTTAGTGTTAATTATTTTAACACCTGAAACACATTGCTAATTCAATAAAGATCAGGGATTTACTTTTGAATATCCTATTATTTATCTATATTGTCTTCAACAGGTGACGATGTTTTCAAACTTTGCCCTTTTTTCAATTTATCAAGGAACCATGATTCGAATTTTTTGTAGGTCCCTTTATTCTTTATAGCTCCACCGAGGCCATGCCCACCCTCAGGATCGAGGAAAAGATCAACAAGTGTTTCCTTCCCGGATTCAAGGAGAGCTCTGTAAACGTTGACCGTATCCTGATAAAGAACATTTTTATCCATCATTCCGTGAACAAGCAGAAGAGGATTCTTCAGGTTTTTTGCCATTGGTATAAGGGAGAATTTCCTTATATTCATCTTTCCCCGTTTTGAATCTCCTATCGTTGCTCCTGTATACCAGGAATTATAATTTTCCCATTGGGTGGGAGGTGCCGCAGAAATTCCACATGCGAAAGTATCAGGTGAGTTGAACATTGTATAAAGTGTCTGGTAGCCGCCGAAACTCCAGCCATGAAGTCCGACACGCTGATCATCGATACCGAATCCGCCCTTCTTTATCTCTTTCATAAGATCCTCAAGATCCTCCGTCTGGGCTTTACCGGGATCCTTAAAGTTCGATTCATTAAATTTTCTGCCGTAGCCTGACTGGCCGCGGGGATCTATATTAATAGTTACAAACCCATGTTTTGCAGCCATAATCATCTGGAACATATAACTTAAAGTGCTGTACCTGTTAGTCATTACCGTATGACTTCTGCCAAGAGGGCCTCCGTAAAGGTATACAATCCCGGGCCTCTTATCTTCTTTTTTCCACCGGAGCGGTTTCCATATCATTCCATGGATCTTATCACCATGCCTGTTATTGAATGTAAAAAGTTCAGGCTTTAAAAAGTTAAGACTGTTCCAATCTGAATTATGGCTTGAAGTCAGGATCTTCTGCTCCCCTGTTTTCAGGTTCTTCAGATACAACTCTATGGATTTACTCCAATTCATATAATTAGATGCAGACCATTCTCCATTCTTCGATACAGCATTTCCAGAGTGTACTCCATCCGACATACCGGCTAATTCCATTTTCCCGTTACTGATCTTAATTTTATATAAGTTCAGGTAAGCAGTGTCCTGTTTACTCGATAACGCATACAGGTATTTCGAATCTTCAGAGAAGCCGACGACAGGGAAACTTTCAAATTTCCCTTTTGTTATCTCTTTTTTCTTCCCTGAAGGGAGATCAAAATAGCACAATTGACGATACCCCTCTTTATTATTCAGATATGCAACCAGTTTTTTACTGTCCGGTGTAAATCTGATGTTATCCCAATACGACGATTTGTATCCAATGGTCTCCTTCATCGTGAATAATTGTTCGGGTTTCCTGCTTCCGGACATATCACCCAGCCATATTTTCAGGTCACCCTTTTCCCTCTCCCAGGTCATAAAAGCAAAATAATTGCTATCTTCACTCCATAAGATATCACTCGATTCATACCAGATATCTCCCCCGGGAATTTCAAAAATATGGGGAGGTTGTTTCCCGTAATTCATATTTTTCACTTCTCTTAAGAATAATCGGTAAACAGGCTCAGCTCTCTTTGTATCTGTCATCTGTCTTTTTATCTTTTCAGCCTCAGCAAATCTTTTTTTATAATTAACGACAACCACATCTTTTGTGCCGCCCTTTTTTTCTTTTTTCTCTGCAGTGATCAGCATCCATTTCCCGTTCGGTGAGAGAACAGTGTCTTCGATGATAAAACTTTTATCTTTTTTTAATTTAGCTTTTTCCAGTCTGTGATTTAATTGATGAATAAATGAGGAATTGAATTTCACCATATATAGTTTATTTCCCGCAAGATAATAGTACCCATCTCCGGAAGGAGTGAACGAAACAAGCTTCTCGGTAATATCTGACATTGTGAGCCTTGTTGTTTCAGCTTTCCCGATAGAATACAGGAAAAGATCTCCCCTGTATTCAAAAATAAGATCGTCTGAGGTCTTTGACCATGAATATCTTGAAACACCTGGATACAGATCCTTCTTCTCTATCTTATTTTCCTCTTTCCACTCCTTCAACTTGTCCCTCAGTTCCCACAATTCAAGATCATCCACACTTTTCTCGTCAGATTTTTTATCACCCTTTTTCTTTTCCGATTCAACCTTCTTTTTTTCCTTTTCAAGTTCCTTCTTCTTAAGCTCCACCTTAAGCTTCTTTATCTCTTCTTTTTCAAAGACCGAAAGATCAACCTCTTTACCCATCAGATAATCTCTCTGAGCATAAAACATCCGCAGAAGCTGTTTATCCTTTCCTCTTTTCTCCTTCCCTTTTTTAATATACTTTTCGTGATCTTCAGGAGTGTTAAATTTCCGCATCAGATCGAGGGCAGTAACCCTGATCATCTTCTCTCCCTTCGTATCATAAACATATAGATCGTAACCATATTCATCATAAGGATTCCAGCGAAACGCAAGATAATTTCCGCTCTCCGAAAAATTTAAATCCCGGGCACTTTTCCCGAAATAGGATTTAACTTTATAAAATTCTTCGAGAGTTATTTTCTCGGCTTTTGTCGTCCCCATAAGCGGGCTCAGTAAAGATATAATAATGATTAAATTTAAAATTGTGAATAAACGTGATCTCATTTTTGCCTCCGGAAATTTGATTATAACCCCAATCTATTGGGATTCAAAACAGAAAAAACAATAGAAGTGAATATTCTCAATTATCAGGGTTTTTGCCCCTGACAATGATGTTCCAGGAGAGGCCGGGCACTATTTTCCCAATTGTTTTTTCTATGGCTCTGTCAATCAAGCCGGCTATCCAGCTTAATGGAAGAAAAATAAATACAGGCCTCATAAGAACTTCTGCAAAAGGGGTCGAGAAGAATCCCTGAGGTCTCGCGGATATCTCACTATAGCCTGCATCATAGAATAATCCCACAAGTTCCTTTCTGTTCAATTCTTCCTGATCTGAGGAATATGTCTTGTCAAATTTTGATCTGAGTTTTCTTACACCTCTTACAAGAATATTCGAATCCTGAGGTTCATTTACAATTATCACTCCACCGGGATTCAGCAGATCTTTGCAAACCTTAAGTGAAAGAGGGATGTCTACCATATGGTGAAGGACACCAATTATGATAATTATATCGAATTTTTTCTCCGGGTTATATTTGTATAGATCAACCTCGATGAATTTAACATCAGGATCTTTATGTATCGATCTGGCCAGATCAACGAGGCCTCCGGAAAAATCTATACCCGTAAAAGTCTTATACATCCCTTTCAGATATTCTGATGCATATCCTGCTCCGCTCCCAACCTCAAGAATATCACAGGTATTGACACTATCAATTCCGGAAACTGTTTGCCTTACTCTGAGTTTTCTGGTTATCCGTGAAGGGGGAAATATATCTTTTTTTGCATACTTTGAGGCAATGGAATCAAAGTGAGCCTTCTCTGCTCTGCTCCTCTCATCATTGCTTTTTCTTGTCATATTATTTCACTTGAAATATTTACAGGCATCAGATCAAATTCTATCGGGGATCTTATAGACACATGAATATCCCTTTTCAAATACGGGCGTCAGATATTTGACAAACCCGAAAAATTTCTCAGACTCTTCTTTATCCAGTCTCTTATACTTTTTATTAAGACGCTGAAACTCCGACATATTATAAAGTATATAGTCGATACCATCCTCTCGTAATACCCTTATAAAATCGACAATATCGGAGGCTCCGGAGAGATACCCTTTCAAGATGGAATAATCGATTGCTGATGACACATTATATTTTCTCAACAGATAAAAATTCCTGGTATCCCCGACGATCAGTATCCGGGCATTTCCGGGTGTATTATGGTTAATATAAGATATCGCGGAATAGGATGGAAGCATTTCGATTTTATACTCTTCCATATCCAGTTTTCCCGAATAAAGATCTGCCGCCTTGTAGATCCTCTCGTGATAGCCGAATGCAGTAACAATATTCAAAGCAATAAGGACAAATATCAGGATCTTTATTATCCCGGCTCTTATTGAGTCCAGATTCTCATAAACAAGAATGACATAAATTGACAACAATGCCACTGCTATATACCCGAATCGGACACTTGATGTAAAAAAA
>DBOL01000100.1:1132-20193 GCA_002299555.1 Candidatus Aminicenantes bacterium UBA647 | reverse complement strand
TAGAATTTGTTTCGGATTTCGAATTTAGTGCTTCGGGTTTTAATATTGTGCTCTCCGAATCCCAGAACTACCTGTTATCTCCACTCAGGAGGTCTCCCAGTCCACCGAGGATCGATCCCTCGCCCTTCTTTCCTCCGGTCATCCCTGGAGCATATCTAAGCACTCTTCCTGCCAACCTGGAGAATGGAAGGCTCTGCATATAAACAGTACCTGTCCCCTTTAATGTGGCAAGGAAAAGCCCTTCACCACCGAAGAACATCGACTTGAGGCCACCAGCCCTCTGAATATCATAATCCAGTCCTTTGGTGAATGCCGCTATACATCCTGTATCAAGCTTAATTGTCTCTCCTCTTAACTCTCTTTTAATTACGGTACCCCCGACATGGATGAAAGCTCTACCATTACCTTTCAGATGCTGGAGAATAAATCCTTCTCCTCCGAATAATCCAACACCGATCTTCTTCTGAAACGCGATGCTGATCTCGGTACCGAGGGCGGCACAAAGAAATGCATCTTTCTGACAGATAAGCTCATTACCGAACTGAGCTAATTCGATCGGAATGATCTTGCCGGGATAGGGTGCAGCGAATGCAACCTTTTTTTTACCCGACCCGCTATTTGTAAAATGGGTCAAAAAGATCGATTCACCGGTGATCATCCTTTTCCCTGCGCCGAGAAGTTTTCCGAATAATCCTTCATCCGGTTTTGATCCGTCACCCATTTTTGCTTCGAAAGTTATTCCATCATCCATCCAGTTCATTGCTCCCGCTTCTGCAATTACTGTTTCTGTAGGATCAAGTTCGATCTCAACGACCTGCATATCATCACCGAATAATTCATAATCTACTTCATGACTGTTCATTTATTTCTCCTTTATATTTCGTGCTTCCAATTTGTTTTTGTAGCTGATGCTGAATGCTGATGGCTGGGGCTGCTCTTTTCATCTTGCACAAGTTAATTGTCTTCCACCATCTATACTATATGTAACTCCGGTTATCCATGATGCATTTTTCGAAGCGAGAAATGCGATCAGATCCGCCACTTCATCAGGGTTCCCGATCCTTCCGATCGGATGAGTATCCTTGCTATGCTCTTTGAAATGTTCATATTTTTCATTATCAAATCCACTGTTAAGGTGGAGCTTTGTCTCAACAACTCCCGGATTAATTGCATTTACTCTTATCTTTTTCGGGGCAAGCTCAAGAGCGGCAGATCTTGTTAACTGATCAAGTCCGGCTTTACTTATACAATATGAGATCACTCCGGGGAATGCCCGCAGCCCTGTTATTGAACTGACATTAACAATGTTACCTCCGGTTTTCTCCAGATGAGGGATGGATATCTGTATAAGATGGAAGATACTTCTTAAGTTAATATCCATCATCTTGTCATATTCATCCATCGGTGTATTTTCAATAGAACCTGATCCGATTATTCCTGCAGAATTTATCAGAACATCAAGCCCTGAGAATTTTTTTATGGTACTCCCGATCAGGGTTTCACGAAATTTCTGATCTGAAAGGTCGCCGGCTAAAAATTCTGACTCTGTTTTATTGTTAAGTTCATCATTCAATTTTTTCAGTACCTCTTCATCTCTTCCTGTAATGAAAGTTCTGGCACCGAGTTCGGCAAATTTTTTTGCTGATGAATATCCTATCCCCGATGTTGCTCCTGTTATTACCACAACTTTTCCTTCAAATCCGTTAAACATATTTCCTCCAAAAATGATTGTTGATCCTGACAAATCTATATCAGCAAATAACTGAATCTGACTGCTTCAGGTTCCTTTTTCTATTCTAATATATTATTATCCTAAAATACACAGGAGGCTAATTGGAATTTGAAAAATATATCAGGGATATTCCCGATTTTCCCGAGAAAGGAATTGTCTTCAAAGATATCACAACACTTCTGATCAATAGCGAAGTATTCAGCAAAGTGATAGATAAAATGGCGGAATCTTATAAAAAAAAGAAGATAGATAAAGTTGTGGGCATAGAGTCAAGAGGATTCATTTTCGGGGGTATGCTCTCTTATATTCTGGGTGCGGGTTTTGTTCCGGCCAGGAAAGCCGGGAAACTTCCACATAAAACCATCAGGGAAAGTTACTCACTTGAATATGGGGAAAGCATTATTGAATTACATGAGGACAGCATAAAAAAAGGTGACAAAATTCTCCTTGTGGATGACCTGCTTGCAACGGGAGGGACGGCGGAAGCTGTTGTTAAACTTATTACAAGGCTTGGTGGAGAGATATCCGGGATCGAATTCCTTATTGAACTTGATTTTCTGAATGGGAGAGAGAAACTTGATGGCAAGAAAATCCACAGTCTTATCCATTATTGAGTTGAGAATGATCGGGAGGATATTGAAAGTATAAAATGAGATCATTGCTTATTTTCCTCATGTTCGTTCAACATTATCTGTTGATGGGTCCTATCCAGGATTCAATTGTTACAGGAGACTATTTCAAATTCGGGGAAGTGTGTGCTGAAACGGTTTCCGTGAACATGGAGGAGCCTTTAGGATTCAGGGGGAATGTCAGCAGAGAGAGATTTGTAAAAGATCTTTCTTCTAATATGGACAGGTTCAAAGTAAGTTCTTTAGAATGGATATCCAAGCATATCTGGGAAAACTATGCTGTTCAATCACTTAATCTGGAATTGAAAAACATACGTACGGGAAAAAATGAGTTCTATAAATTGATATTTTTTATGAAGAGGGAAGATAAGGAATGGACCTTATATTATCTGAGAGGAATAAGACTTTAGCAGGATATCTTATCCTGCTCTTAATTCTGTTACTACCATTTTTCTTTATTATTCGCACTAATGATCTTCCGGAATTGAATGAAGTCAGCGCCGGGATCCGGAACAGGATCGATGAGTATGAAACAAGGATAGGGGAAGACATTGATGAATTGAGGTCCAGAGCAACAGATCTATACAAAAGGTATCGTGTAAGTGTTTTAAGGCATGATGAGATGCTTGTCGATGAATCAATCGTTATCGTTAAGGATGGGGTTATTGAATCTTATTTTGGAGAGGTTTTCTATTTCAAATTACCGAATATAGGATCGGGTGAATGGAAGTTCATCAAGAAAGAGGATTACCTCTATTTTACTGAAAAATTTGAAGAGAACACCTATTTCATAAAAAAATACAAAGCTTCCTCAGATACTTTCGGAGATATAAAACTCAAATTTCCTTTTATTTCGGAGGACACAAAATTTTACAATGATCCTTCCATGGAAAATGAGAGCAGGGTACAATATGATGACAATATTGATGCATTCTACATTTATCATCTGTCTGAGAACGCAAATGATCAGATTTATCTGATCATTAAGTTCTCTACTGAAGATTATTTTGCTCATTGGAAGATAGCCTCCGGAAAGAAATTTCTTTTGATCTACCTTCTTCTGTTAATTGTCTTTGTGATCTTTGTTCCTGCCAGGATGAAATTGATCAGATCTTCTGGTATTCTGGTTTTCATTGTATCTTTGTTCATACTTCTCCATCTTTATTCGGATGATTCTTTATATTTGATTGTTTTTGGTTTTGAGATACGTTCTGTTTTTATATTTTTGTATTTCTCAATTCTCAGCTATTTGATTCTTACTTTTGCAGCCTCAAAAATAACAAATGAATGGTTGCTTGAAGTATTCAGCATCTCTTCAATGATCGTATCTATGGGGATGTCAACAATTCTTATAAGGTCTGTGAACTTCTCTTATATGCACTTCAGTATGGAAGTCAATTATCTGATATCTGTTCTATCCATGTTCATACTTTTCAGTATTCCATTCAAGATCCTCAATTTAACTAAAACTGTCGGCAAAGGATCTTTGATACTATTTTTTATTTCTATTAATGTATTGTCCGTATTTTTTATTGGTTTCTTTCTTGGAATACCTTACATTGTACCTTTGATCCTGTCTTTATCACTGATCCTGAATCTCTTTTATAAAAACAATCTCTTATTGGAAACGGTAAAGATACTTACGATCTCAATAGCTCTTTTTTTAATGGTATTTGCATTCTCAGAATCAGAAAAAAAGAAATTCACCAGCACAAGCCTTAAAAATATATTTTCAAATCAGAATAATTATGCAAAATTCATATCAAGGGAGTTAATACACAATATTCATGAGAGGAATGAGAATTTATCTGAATATTTTAATGGTGACAAAAATGCAGAACTTGAAAAAGTCTGGAGGAGGAGCATTGCCCTTAAAGAAAATATCTCTTCCGGAATTTATGTAATATCTTCGGACAGAGAGATCCTGAGTTCTTTTTCATACAGGATACCTTACCTCACTGTAACAGCAGAAAATATGTTCCCGTTCTGGATGATAGATGAATTTAAAGCTGAATATTTCGGCAGAACGATCTCAGTAGCCGTTGCATCTATCAATGTTTTTGACGGGTATGAATATCTCGGGAAAATAATTATTCAGGTGATAAATAGTTCTGATTTGATAGCCAGGGATCATCCGGAGAGTAATATTTTTACACTTGATCATCGGATAAAAGGTGATGATATAAGTTATATCAAACTAAACAGCAAGATGCAGGTTATCGAAAATCCCTCCAATATCGACATAAGGAATCTTAACAGAAAAACAAATGATGGAGAGAACTGGATAGAATTTGATTTTATGGATACTAAATTCCGCGGGTATATGTTTGATAACAATGAAGATACCCTTATTGTGTTCTTCCCCAGGACATCTTTCAGTGAGATATCAGCAAATATAATTAAAATATTTCTTTTTCTTATAGTGTTAAATGGATTGATCAATTTTAGAAGAACTTTTAATTCCGAACTGAAGAATTTTTTAAAAACATTTTCATTCAAGGTTTTTGCGATCCTCATTTTAATATCACTTTTTTCTGCAATAACATTTTCTCTGTTCTTAATTCAATTCAATAAGCGGAATAAAGAGATTGAGTTAAGAAGAGAGATCTATAATAATGGTGGAGTTGCATATAACATCATAAGTGATATTATTCAGAAGAATCCAAATCTCGAAAGGGACCATCTCTTTTTCCTTTCAAAAATACTGAATACTGATGTTACGATCTATCAGAATAACAGACTGCAGGATACTTCAAATTATAATAAGATCTTAAATTCAGAGATACCGGTTCTAATAAGTTCCAAAGTACCTTCACTACTTGAGGATAGTGAAAAATTCTTTATAGATCGACGCGGAGATTCATCACGTATATTTTTTAATATCTCAAATTATATTGTGAGACTGGATTTCTCGGGAATAGGTCAGGATATCCTTACCCGTCCTGAGCTTTTCTCAAACTTCATAGTGAATCTTTTCTTTATTCTTACGGTGGGTGGAATATTGCTTGCTTTCCTGTTCAGGAGAAAGATACTCTTTCCGATCAATATACTTAACAATAAGATGTCCAAAGTAGGGTTGGGAGAACTGGAGGAGATAGCTGAAATTCCGGGAGAGACAGAGATAAAAAACCTTTTCAGGGGATTTAACTCAATGGTAACCGGAATTCGTGAACAGAAAAAAAACATTTCCGATATTGCGAGGATGAAGACCCTTATTAAACTTAGTAGATGGATAGCACATGAAGTGAAAAATCCTTTAACTCCGATAAAACTCTCGGCGGAACAGATATTAAGATCTCTGGAGGACAAGAGGGAAAACTATGAAGATCTGATCACTGAATCGATAAAATATATAATTGATGAAACAGATCATCTTAGAAATATTTCATTCGGATTTCTCGATATATCTAATCTGGATAAAATAGATGTAAGCAAATTTGATATTGGAGATCTTTGCAGAAATGAAATATTTAAACTGAGACAGATATATAAGAATATCAATTTTGTTTTTGAATCTGAAGAAAAGATTCCGGAAGTAAGACTTGATAAGATCAAAATCACACAGGTTTTGAAAAATTTGCTCACAAATTCTGTAGAATCAATAAAGGGCAGCCAGGGGGAGATACTTCTATCCCTTGGATACAATGATAACATGATCGATATCCGCCTGAAAGATAGCGGCTCGGGAATTGACGGGCAGGTATTTAAAAAACTGTTTGATGAGGATTTTTCGACTAAATCTACCGGCACCGGGTTGGGACTATTTATTGTGAAAAGGATAATTGATCTTCATAAAGGATCCATTACATTTGATAGCAGTACTTCCGGAACTATTGTTAATATTTCTATGCCGGTTAACAATGATAACGAAGGTGATAATATTGGATAAGCCGGGAAAGATATTTAAGGGTGATAAAGTAGGTATATTTCTCCCCTCATCACCAGTCAAACAGGCGTATCGGTTAAGAGGGCTGGATGAGATAAAAGATATGGGTTTTATACCTGTTGAAGTTGATAATATCCTGGCAGATTTTGGATATACCGGCAAGCCTGCTGATGAGATCGTCAGGGATATAGAGGAGTTAATGGGGGATGACGGGATAAAAGCGATCTGGGCGGCAAGGGGTGGATATGGCTCAAATCTGATACTCGACAAGATTAATAAAATTGCAGAGATGAAGCCACGGATAATTATCGGATCCTCTGACGTCAGTTTCCTTTTATGGAGGATAATGGATCTTACAAATATTCCTGTTTTTTATGGTCCGATGGCGTATTCAGCAATTGCTGACAGGAAATATGACAGAGAGAATCTGATCTCTGTTTTGAGCGGAAATTATACTGAATTGAAGATCAACGGAAAAGTTCTGCGTGATGGACGGGTGGAGAAGATCGTTACAGGTGGATGCCTCTCAAATCTTGCATCGCTTTGCGGAACGGGGTATTTCCCGGAGACGAAAGAGAGGATAGTTTTACTTGAGGATATAAATGAGAGACCGTTTCGCCTTGACAGGATGTTGTGGCAACTATCAGAGTACGGATTTTTCTCAGGAATAAAAGGGATCATTTTCGGGGAGTTCCCGGGATGTTTCAAAGATGAGCAAGAGAGATCGATGTTTTACTCTTCAATTTCAAAATATTTTGATCCATTTGATTATCCGGTGTTATATGATATGCCTTTCGGTCACTCCTCTTTTACAAAAACACTTCCGCTGGGGATAAAGATAAAGATCGACACCTCTGAATTCGGGGGGATCAGTATCAGTGAGAAAGGGGTGATCTGATGAAAATTTTTTTGAGTGGAATTGCAGGTACCGGAATGAGTTCCCTTGCAGGATTATTTAAAGAAAAAGGGTTTGAAGTTTACGGATCAGACATTGCTTTCTATCCACCTGTCGGCCCTATATTGAAAAGGATGGGAGTAAATATTTTTGAGGGATTTTCTGAAAAAAACATTCCGGATAATGTGGATTTCTGTGTTGTAGGAAATATTATTTCCAGAGGAAATCCGGAAGCGGAATTTATTCTGAACAATAAGATCAAATTTTACTCGATGGCTGAAGCCCTTAAGATATTTTTCATTAAAGATAGTGTTTCCATTGTCGCATCCGGGACACATGGGAAAACAACAATAAGTTCATTTCTTGCATATTTGTTTACCAAGGGTGGTGTCGCTCCCGGGTATTTTATCGGGGGGAAGCCGGTGGATCTGAATTCAAACTATTCTGCGGGTGAAGGAAGTTGTTTTATCTCCGAGGGCGATGAATATGAGACATCATTTTTTGACAGGTCATCAAAATTTCTGAAATATTTCCCGGATATTCTCATCCTGTCCTCGATCGAATATGATCATCTCGATTTTTTTAAAACCGAAAGAGAATACAAAAATGCATTCAGGAATCTTGTAAATCAGGTGCCCTCCAATGGTGTGATAATATCCAACACCGACTTCCAGATGAATACAGATGTTGTCGATGGGAGTATTTCACCTGTAATTACATATGGTTCAGGATCTGCAGATTATCTGATAGGGGATATAAAAGCTGAATCAGAGGGGTTCGAATTTACGCTGAAGGTAAAAGGAAATAAATTACACTTTAGGACAAGTTTGCCCGGAAAATATAATATTCATAACCTTACTGCAGGAATTATTACAGGCCTCCATATGGGGATCTCGGGTCAGACCATCAGAGAAGCAGTAGAGGGGTTCAACGGAGTTGAAAGGAGACTGAGAAAAATAGGAACAAAGGGTAATTCAGTAATCTATGAGGATTTTGCCCATCATCCCACATCTATAGCCGAAGTATTAACAAGCCTTAAGGAACTTTATCCTGACAGGAAACTGACAGCATTGTTCGAACCGGCAAGCTGGAGTCTTAAGAATAAATATTTCGAAGAAAAGCTTGCTTCATCTCTATCGATCGCAGATGAGGTCATGATCAGACTTCCGGAACGGTTAGGTAAAATAAAGGAAGAGGACCGGATCGATATTGAGAAACTTGTAAAAACGATCAGAAATAACGGGAAGAGTGGAAGCGCATCAAAAAAAATATCTGAATTTGAAACTTTCCTGAATAATATCAGTCTTAAAGAGAGTAGGGTAATTGTCATACTATCAAACGGAAATTTTGGATCTTTGCCATTGAAGGCAGGGGAAATGTTCCGATAGACTTCAATTGACTTTCACCCTTAGATAATATAGAATTTTGCAATGAAAAAAAGACTATTGATACTATTTTTAATATTACTTTTACCTCAGCTCACACTGGTTCCCAAACAGAAGAAATTCAAGATATCCGGCAAAGAGAAGAGGAAAATATATAAGCAACTTCCATCACGGCACAAAAGATGGATGGATATGGTTAAATACATATCATCAGATGAAGAAAGAAACGTTTTTTATATTCTGACCAACGAAAGGGATAGAGACCTTTTTATTAAATCTTTCTGGACTCAGAGAGATCCATCACCGGGTACACCTCAAAATGAATATAGAACAGAAATTGCAAACAGATTCAGGTATGTTAACAGAGAGTTCAAGAAGGGTTCATCAAAACCCGGATGGATGACAGATATGGGTAAATTCTATATGATCCTGGGCAAAGCTTCATCAATTGACAGATATGATAGTAAACCGGGACTTTATCCTGCACAGGTCTGGTATTATTATGGGGATAAAAGTCTCAGGCTTCCCACATTTTTTACCGTTATGTTCTATAAGCCCAGAAATACAACAGAGTGGAAATTGTATAACCCTGCACAGCAGGGGCCTCACGACCTGTTGATCCAATGGGATCCTATTGATCTCTCTGGTGATGCTTCCCAATATGTTCAAAAAATAAGAGAACTTGCTGCAGGTCTTGCTGAACCGTCAATATCAATGATACCTAATGATTCCGATGCAGGATTATCTGGTTCTCTCAGATCGAATGTTATCCTCTCTAATATATATGATTCACCAAAAAGGCATATTAATGCATCCTATGCAACAAATTTTATGGATTATAAAGGTTTTGTTGATATTGATTCTTCGATCAACTATATTGAGAATTCAAATAAAATTCTGATTCAGAGACATAAGAGGTTCGGATTTAATTTTCTGAATATCTCTATAAAGCCTAAGACAATATCGCTAGGCTATGTTGAGAAGAGTGAACAATATTTTTACAATTTCAAATTAACTGTAAGTTTGAAGAAGGGTGACAAGTTCATATATCAATATACAAAGAATTTTGATTTTTATATCTCTTATAAAGATGTTCAGAATGTAAAAAAGGGAGTAGAGATACATGATGCTTTTCCTATAGTAGCGGGGGATTACAAACTCATAGTTTATGTTCAGAATACTGTAGGTAAACAATTTTCATACTTTGATAAAGATATAAACATCCCGGAATTTGGATCAGAGCCCTTTATGACAGAGACTCTATTGGCGTATAAAAGTGAACCACAGGCTCCGAATTTTTTCTTCCCTTATAATATAAATGGATCTAAATTTTATTTTGATACTGAGAAATCATTCAAACTTAAAGCAAATCCTCTATTTTATGTAGGGGCTTACAATATAAGCAGAGAAACCTGGGAAAAAGGATATCTGGAAATCCTCCTCACAGGGTTGAACGAGAGACGGAAATTTAAGCAGAAAAAGATAATAAATCTAAATTCACAACCATATAGTCCAAATCTGGATATTACAGGAAAGGTTTCTGACAAGGGACTTTACTCTGATTACTACATTTTCTCTATTAAATTGTACGATCACAAGAAATCACTTATTGACTCAAATGCTGACAGGTTTACTGTCTCCCCGCTGTCTACTATGAACTATCCGAACGAATCATTCAAAAAATCCAGAATGGAGAATACATATTATTTTAATTATGTTCTGGGTATCCAGTATGAAAATTTGGAAATGATCGATGAGAGTCTATTGCAGTATGAAAAATGTGTTGAAGATAAACCGGACTTTATTGAAGGTCAGATCAGGTATTTAAGACTCCTGAACAAAACCAGGGATTATACAAAGGTTCTTTTTAAAGTGGAAAGTATTAAGGATAGCGACAAATATAAACTTGATTATCACTTTATTAAAGGTACTTCCCATTATGGTATGAAGGACTATGAGAATGCTCTTACAGAACTACTCGCTGCTAATAAAGTTTATAATAGTGATCCACGGGTCCTTAACCTCCTTGGATTTACGTTATTCAATCTGAATGAGTATGATGAAGCGCTGAAGACATTCGGTGCTTCTCTGAGACTTGATAAAAATCAACCGAAAATACACAGAATTGTGAAAGAGATCAATTCCAAAACAAAAAAATAGTATTGATTTCAAAATAATCGAGCAAAGAGTTTATTTAGTGGATCTGACACTTGACTGAAATTTGTTTATCTGTTAGATTCACATTTTAAGATCTTCAAAGCCTTAAAGCTATGAAGACGAGGTTAGAGTCCGGCTCTCCGAGACCCTCACCAACCTGTTCTTTTGAGGATAAGGTGGTTAGCCGGTTGGGATTTAATTCCTAAAATAGTATTCAGGAGGCGTATCATGAATTTTCTGATGATCATGTAAAGCCCGTTACGGGCATTCACTAAATCCATATTTGCACTAAAAAAGCTGTATCTTATTTTTGAACAATTATAAGTTTTCTGTTCAGAAAGAATCTGCTTTTGTCATTTATACAGCTTTAAAAAACAGAAAAAAAAATTGGGAGGATCTTATGAAAAATGATAATTTAAGGCCGGAAACGGTAATAATTCATAGCGGGTATGAACCTGAGAAGTTTTTAGGCTCGCAGGCAGTACCAATAGTACAAACTTCATCATTCAGGTTCAAAAATTCTGATCATGCAGCATCACTTTTCGAAATGAATGAGTTCGGGAATATTTACTCGAGGATAATGAACCCCACAAACGATGTTCTTGAAAAAAGAATTGCTGCACTGGAGGGGGGAGTTGCAGCTCTTGCATTCGGAAGCGGCCAGGCTGCGATAGCAGCTTCTATAATGACGATTGCAGGATCAGGAGATGAGATCATTGCCAGCAAAGCTTTATATGGTGGTACCCATAATCTCTTCCGTCATGCTTTCAGAAAGATCGGGATAAAAGTTCATTTTATTCCCATTAATGAGTTAGATCAATATAGACATCTTATTAATGATAAAACAAAAGCTGTTTATACAGAAACAATTTCTAATCCTTTACTTGAGATAGCGGACTTAAAAAAAATATCAGAAATAGCACATTTAGAAGGGCTACCGGTTATTGTTGATAACACTGTATCGCCTTATATTTTTCAACCATTTGAACATGGTGCTGATATAATAGTATATTCGGCAACAAAATTTATCGGAGGGCATGGGAATTCAATAGGGGGAATTCTGGTTGATTCAGGAAAGTTTGATTGGGATACCGGCAGATTCCCCTTGATTTCTGAACCTGATCCCGAATTTCATGATATTGAATTTATAAAGAAATTCAAAGATATAGGTAATATCGCGTACATTCTTAAGACAAGGACAGCTATACTAAGGGATTTCGGAGGTTGTTTGTCACCTTTTAATGCCTTTCTTATTCTTCAGGGACTGGAAACACTTCACCTGAGAATGAAAAAGCATATTGAAAATGCAGGTGTAATTGTAAAATTCCTGAGACAACATAATTGTATTTCGTGGGTTAATTATCCGGGAGATGGGAATTCGGAAAATGATCAGAGATCATTATCGCTTTTCCCCGAAGGCCCCGGGGCAATAATAGGTTTTGGTATTTCCGGTGGAAGGAAGTGCGGGAAGAAATTCATTGATTCGCTGAAGCTTATTGCTCATCTTGCTAATATTGGGGATACCCGGACACTGGCAATACATCCGGCATCAACGACACACTCAAGATTGAGTAAAGCTGAAAAAATAGAATCAGGCCTGACAGATGATTATATCAGGCTGTCTGTAGGAATAGAGAACACGGATGATATAGTCGAAGATCTTGATCAGGCTTTAAAAAAATCACAAAAATGAGGAAAAAATGAGCATCAGTTCAGCAGGTATAGTGAAGAAAAGGTTATTTGAATTTGCTTGTAACAAAAACGATATGATGATCCTGGAATCAGGAAAAAAATTCGGACCCATAACAATTGCTTATGAAACATATGGGAAATTGAATCAGAATAAAGATAATACAATTCTCATCCAGCATACTTTAACGATGGATTCTCATGCTGCCGGAATTTATGAAAATGGGGGGGGATCCGGATGGTGGGACGGATTGATCGGGCCTGATAAAGCATTCGATACTGAAAAGTATTTTATAGTATGTTCGAATATTTTCGGCGGATGCTCCGGGAGTACCGGACCTTCTTCAATTGATCCTGAAAAAGGGCATCCCTACGGGACCGATTTCCCATTCTTCTCATTCTCTGATGTTGTAAAGATACAAAGAGTATTGATCAGGTCAATGGGGATCTCAAAGATCTTCTCTGTAGTCGGAGGTTCTATGGGAGGGATGCTTGCACTTCAATGGGCGACAGATTTCCCGGATGAAATAGGATCTGTGATCCCGATTGCATCAGCCTGGAAACAATCTCCGATGCAGATAGCTCTATCGGAGATCAGCAGGCAATCAATTATTAATGATCTAAAGTGGAAAGGCGGTGATTATTATAAATCAGGGAAACCGGATAACGGTCTTGCTTTGGCAAGAATGATCGGCCATATCACATATATGAGTGATGCTTCTATGGAGAAAAAATTTGCCAGAAATCTTAAAAACGGAAAATTCAATTTTTCATTTGATGCTGACTTTGAGGTTGAGAATTACCTTCACTACAGGGGGAAGGCATTTGTAGACAGGTTTGATGCAAATAGTTATTTATATATCTCAAAAGCTCTTAATTACTTTGATGTATCCGGAGATTCGCTTACAAATGGATTATCCGGAAAGGATATTAGCTTTCTTGTAATATCTTTTGAGTCCGACTGGCTCTACCCCGCCCGTCAATCAGAAGAGATGGTAAGGTATATGATATCAAAAAATATTGATGTTTCTTATTGTAAAATAGAATCAACTTACGGGCATGATGCTTTTCTTCTTGAGATCAATGAAGAATCAAAACTCATAAAAAACTTTCTGGAAAGAGTTAGAAATGAATAAAGAATATAATTCTAAAAAAGATTACCGGTTAATAATTGATCTTGTTGAGAATGGAAGTTCCATCCTTGATCTGGGTTGTGGCTCGGGGGAATTGATGAAGTCTCTCTCAGAAGGGAAAAATACAGACTGTACGGGGATAGACCGCAATCCTGAAATGGTATCAAATTGTATTATAAAGAAATTAAAAGTTTTCAATCTTGATTTCAATAAATGCCTTGATAATTTTAATGATAATTCATATGACTATGTGATAATATATAACAGCCTCCAGGAGTCACGTTTTCCGGAAAAGGTCATAACTGAATCACTTAGGATAGGAAAGAAGCTCATTGTGGGCTTTCCGAACTTTGGGTTTTTGAGTGCAAGGATTCAATTGTTCTTTAGAGGAAAGGCTCCAGTGACCTCTTCTTTACCTGATGAATGGTATAACACCAGGAACCTGAGGTTCTTAACTATTAATGATTTTATAAAGTATTGCCGGAAAAACAAGATAAAAATTTTGCATGGTTCATTTTATCCTGACAAAATTTATACAAAATTGAGACCAAACTTATTCTCAGAATATGTTGTATTCGTACTCAGGATGTGATCTGATTATAATTTTCCTGAAGTTCTATAGAGATATAAGCAATCCCATTACTGAACCGTAAATAATACTTATTGACGGGTCGGACGTAATAGGGCAGGTTCCCGTCCGACATCCGATGAAATAGTAATAGGAGAAACCTAGAATGGCACCACCGCATATAAACAGTCCGTGCCGTATCAGTTGTTTCCTTGTCGGTTTTTTGAACTTCAACTTTTTTCTTTTTTCAATTTGATCATATCTTTAAGGATCATGAGGGATTCATTCAATTGTATGTCTTTCTTAAGCTGCTCAAACCAGTGTTTTTCATTATCCTCAGCAACTTTTTTCAACTTATCCGATTTGAATGAATGGCGTTTAAGATTTGAGATCAACGAGAAATCTTTAAGATAATTGATCTTTTTATCAATATCTTTTGAGTCGTCTTTTGTTTTTTTCTGCTCTGCAAGTAATTTTTCGATCTTGAGTTGGAAGGTCCGGTCTCCTCTCATTTTCTTGAGTTTTTCTATATATTCACTGATGATCTTAAATCCTTTACTATGAGCAATTCTTGTTGCACTCAATTCCCTGATCTTGGAAATATCAATATTGTCATAGTTCCATTTTTTAAAATTAAGAGGTTGTATTTTGTCAGATTTAAGGGGATGGTGATAATATCTTTCTCCGATCTTCAGATGGTCATAATGATCCGGAAGGATGATGTCCGGGATCACACCGGTATATTGATTTGATGATCCTGTAATTCTGTAGAATTTCTGGATCGTTACTTTAAATGCGCCCAGGGAGTCGTATCCCTCCTTCCTGTTTTTCACAAATCTGTCAAGGTCAATAAGCATCTGAACGGTACCCTTTCCGAACGACTGGGAACCTCCGACTATTATTGCTCTCTTGTAATCCTGGAGGGCTGCTGCCACTATTTCTGATGCAGATGCACTTAAAGAGTTTAAAAGTACTATTAAAGGTTTTTCGTAATGTATTTTGCTATCCGGGTCATTTAAGATCCTTACTCCTGTATGTCTGTTCTTGGTCTGGAGGATGGGCCCCTTCTTTATGAACAATCCGGATAGAGTAATAGCATCATTTAAAGCACCTCCGCTATTTCCCCTGAGATCAAGGATCAGTCCCTCTATGTTTACTTTTTTAAGACGCTCTACTTCTTTTTTAACATCTTCAGATGATTTTCGTCCCTTCTCGTCTCTGAAATCATTGTAGAATCCGGGGAGATATATATATCCGAATTTTTTACCCGAACCTTTGTCTATTATAATGGTCGACTTTGCAAAGGTTTCTTCGATCACTACAACATCTCTGATTATAGGTATAACAACTGTACTTCCTTCAGGTTTAAGGATGGTCAGCCTGACGAGAGTCCCTTTTTTACCCCGGATATGTTTTACGGCATCTATTGTTCTCATACCAACTATATCAATTGATTCACCATATCCCTGCGCTACTTTGAGTATCTTATCTCCTGCTTTTAACTGATTCTGTTTCCAGGAGGGTCCACCGGGAATTATACGTACAATTGATACGTATCCATCTTTTTCGCCAAGTAAAGCTCCAATACCTTCAAGCTTTCCTGTCATTTCGATATCGAAGTCCTCCATCTGTTTGGGAGGGAAGTAAGTTGTATGAGGATCAAATACCTGGACGATGGAATTAATAAAAAGTGAAACTGCATCTTTTTTGTTAGTTTTTATATTTCTTTTAAGCCGTAAAGTGAAATTCTTTTTTATCTCCGCCCTTGCCTTCACTTCAAATTCTTTTTTAATTGGCAACGGTTCTATTTTTTTTGCTTTGGTTAGTTTTATGTATTTGTTAAGGACATTATATTTTAATATTTTTCTCCAGTATTCCCGTTGTTCTGATTCATTTTTCAAAAAATCTCTATTGTCGGGAGAAAAATCTATTGCTTCATCGATAGCAAAGTCAAAGGGAACGGCTAAAAATTCATCGATCAGTTTTAAAACATTAGAGATCCTGAAGTTGATCCTTTTGCTGGCCAGGTTCATAAGTGTTGGATTCCCTTCTTTTAGTTCATCATCAATACTGTCCTCATATTTATTGAATTCAGTGATATCAGATTGCAGAAAATATCGTTTGTTGTAATCAAGATAGCTCACATATTCTTTGAGTCCTGTCTCAGAAAAGTAGTCATCTATTTTTTTCCCGCTGTAATGCCAGGCCTCAAGGCCCTGTTGAATGATCCTGAAGAGTGTCTTCTCAGGGATCGGCTTTGAATTAATAGTAACTATATTTATGATAAGAATTATTATCGGAACAAACACTATATATTTTTTTAATGATTTTTTCATTTTCCTCTCTTTATTTGTAGGTAGGGCATCAAATAACATCTACGCCCCATCTCTTAAGATTTTCAGAAATAAATTCAATTATCTTCTCGTGTTCTGTTTTTCCGTTCCCCTCTATTTTTAAAGGTTCTCCGAATGTAATATATACGGTTTTTTTTCTATTGAGTTTACCGAAATCTTTAATTAACTTTCCCTGAGCAACAAAATCAGTCTTGAGGGCGAAAGGGATGATCTTTACTCCATTTCTCGCCGCAAGCTTGATACCAAGGCTGTTAAATTGCTTTCTGTCAAAGGAAGGTCGCCGGGTGCTCTGGGGAAACAAGGCGATAGAAATGTTTTTTTTCAGATATTCCGCACCCTCAGTCAGAACTTTTACGAGATCATCTCTGGGATTTTCACGTCTAACCACTATAGGGTTTGTTGAACTGATTATCTTGCCTAATAAAGGCATTGTAACGAGGCTTTTTTTTACTATAAAAGACATGCTTGTGATGGGATCTATAACCGATGGAAGGATTAGGGTCTCGAGAAGTCCCATATGATTGCCGACAAGCACGACAGGTGCGTTTTTAACACTCCTGATATTATCAAGTCCGCTAATTTCGAACTTTGCACCGGATGCTTCTGATATGTTGAGAATATCATTTGATTCTCTGGTCCATTTTTCAGAAGTGTAGAGGCCTTTTCGTGCATATTTATAATTGTACTTAATGATATTTTTAATTACCATGAAATAAAAATAGATCCTCGTTTTAAGAAAAACAGAATCCCAGATCGATGTTCTTCTGTCGGCAGGAGTCTTGTATGTATCTCCGGTATAATATTCTTTCATTTTTTCAAGAGAATTATATCTTTTATTCGTGTGACAGTCAAAGCAGTATTGATTGTTACATGGTAAATGTGATAAATTCTATATTCATGAAAAAGGCTGAACTGTTAATTTTATTGCTGTTGATAATTATGATTTCTCCCTGTTTTTCTGCTGATGAGGGACCTGTTATCCTGGCGGAACATTTTGAATCTTCAGGTGATTATATAATCTATTCAAAAAATGTTGAACTAATTACTGAAAACTATAAAATATTCGCCGATTTTTTGAAATACAACACAAAAACCAAGGATATAATTGCTGAAGGAAGGGTGACCATGACCTCAGATGATATGTCTGTGAGTGGTGGAGAACTTAATTTTAACATTAAAGATATGACAGGAGAAATGTATGATGTTCAGGGTATGATGGAGCCTTCTGTCTCTTTCTCAGCTGAAAAACTTTCTCAAGTTAATAAAGATATTCAAAAATTTTCGAAATTGAAATTTACATCATGCACTCAGCTTAATCCAAGGTGGTTGATAAGCAGCCGGAAAGGGAAGATCAGGAAAGATAAATATATTGAGATGAGAGATGCTGTACTAAAGATAAAGAATATACCTGTTTTTTATTTCCCTTATCTAAAGTATCCGGTTAGGGACAGCAAATCATCCGGATTTCTTTTCCCGGTCATCGGAAACTCGGAAAAATTCGGATTCTTCATGAAAAACTCATTTTTCTGGAATATCAGACCAAACCTCGATCTGAATATTTCATATGATCATATTTCAAAGATTGGTAAAGGTGCAGAACTTGATCTCAGGTATTTGTTCCGGAATAGTGAAGGAAGTATAAAGTTTTACTATTTTGATTATTCTGAAGGTTATAAAGATACTCTTGAAGACGGAGTGAAGATAGATGACAGGGATTATAATATCAATATCAAACATTTGCAGAAGATCAGTTTTCTTGACACAAAAATAAGAGCTGATGTTAATTATCAGAGTAATCCTGAATTTCAGAGCATTTTCAATAAAGACTACGGAAGATATAACAGGTCAAGGTTCAATTCAAATATTTCCCTTAATTCCTCTTTATCAAACCTGTCATTGTCTGTATCCGCATCAAGAAATGAGACATTTTATATTCACAAGAATACTTCAAATATAATTTCAAAATTTCCGTCCGTCAGTCTGAATCTCAAGCAGCAGAAGTTAGGGAAAATTCCGGGCTATTTCACATTCCGGGGAGGATTTGACAGTATAAGCAGAAGTGGTATCGATTATGAACAGGAAGACCTGTTCGTCAGCGATGTTACTTCTGACAGGTTCAGCATGATCCCCTCATATACTTTAAGTTTCCTTAAGTTGCCCTGGCTTACAGCAACAGTTGATCTTGAATCCAAACACAGTTTTTACCTGAAGAGTCAGGATCCGGAGACCGGAGACATTCTTGATGAACCACTTCACCTTAATTATAATACTGCAAAACTTACAATTAAGGGCCCTTCATTTTATAAGATCTTCAAGGCGGGTGAAAGCAGGTTGAAACATGTGATCGAGCCGGAGATCAAGATGTCATATTCTACAAAAGTTGAAGACGAGGAGCGAAAAAAGGTAATACCGATAGATAATTTTGACTATCCTATGTTCTCATCTATAAGTTTTTCTCTAAACTCAAGATTGTTCAAAAAAAGCAATGTAGCAAATGAAGCACCCCGTGAGTTTCTGACCTATTCTTTAAGTCAGAAATATTATTTTGATCCTGAGATCGCAAGCAGATACAGAACTATCGATGTCGGGGAGGAGAGTATCTATCCTGAGTTTTCTGAAATGACAAATAGTTT
>DBOL01000100.1:628-830 GCA_002299555.1 Candidatus Aminicenantes bacterium UBA647 | reverse complement strand
TTTCTGAAATGACAAATAGTTTAAGGTATAAACCATCCAAGGATATATCACTGAATATAGCGCTTGCATACAACCATTACCTTGATAAGTTCCAGAGGATGAATTTTACAATTGGATATACAAATCTTGATAGTCCGGTTAATGGACGAATCACTTACAGTCTCTATTTTAATCCATTTTTCACTAGTAATGCTCTTTTCCT
>DBOL01000100.1:0-302 GCA_002299555.1 Candidatus Aminicenantes bacterium UBA647 | reverse complement strand
AACACCGAACTTATAAGAGGTGATTTTAATATAGAATTACCGGTGATACCTTTAAAAATAAATGGTGCTATCGATTATGATCTAAAGGAAAAACGTTTCAGATATGGAAGTGTGATAGCCTCTTACAACTATCAATGCATTAATTTTACTCTTGAGGCAAAGATCTATACTTCCAGCCTGGGAGAAGCTGTACCTCAATATACTTTTGGTGTGACATTCGGAAATCTGGGGATGGTCAAAGATTTTTTCGGTGGAGATAACTAGAAAATGCAAAAAGTTTTGATCACAGGTTGTTCCGGATT
>DBOL01000114.1 GCA_002299555.1 Candidatus Aminicenantes bacterium UBA647 | reverse complement strand
AGTTAATATTAATGATGATCTAAAACAAATAGCTTTTTCTGTATTTGAATTCAGGATAGGAGAACGAAATTTAACTCTTCTATCAATTCAGGATATTCATAATGTTCTTGAAGAAAAGGAACTGGAAGCATGGCAAAAATTGATAAGAGTACTGACACATGAAATAATGAACTCTCTTACTCCAATTTCTTCACTCAGCTCAACGACTTTTGATCTAATTAAACAACTTGATATAGAAACGACAGGATCTAATGATAATATTCAGGACATCAGAGATGCACTAAATACAATTCATATAAGGTCTGAAGGCTTAATAGATTTTGTGAATGCTTACCGGAATCTGGCTATAATCCCAAAACCGATACTAAATATTTTATCAGTTAAGGATCTTATATCAAATACTCTCATTATTCTTCAAAATAATATAAAAGAGAACGACATAGAGATTATTCAAAACATTGATCCTGAATCTTTAGAGATAAGTGCGGATTCTTCTTTGATTGAACAAGTCCTGATCAATTTAGTGATTAATGCAGTACAAGCATTAAAAGAAGCAAAAAGTCCAATAATCATAGTTAATTCCTTTCTTAGTGATAGTGGAAGAGTTATTATTCAGGTTATTGATAATGGAACAGGGATCTCAGATCAGAATAAAAGTAAAATATTTATTCCATTTTATTCGACAAAGAAATCCTCCGGTATAGGTTTAAGCCTCTGTAAACAGATCATGAAACTCCATAAAGGTCAGATAAGTGTAACTTCAATAGATGGATTAACGACATTTACTCTGAGTTTTTAACTTTTCAATTAGACTCAGGTTTGAAGTGAATTCCTTTTTCTTTTAATAGTATTCCAAGATTTTTCTGCAGATTCAGGATCGATTTATTAAGATCTATAATAGCCTTTATCTCTGATGATCTATTTTCTTCAAGATTTTCCTGAGCTTTTAAAACATTATAATTTGTACTCATCCCTGCTTTAAATTTCTTTTCTTCTGCGGAAAATTGGGCTTTAGAAAGTTTGCTTGATACTTTATAAGCTTCTAGTATTTTCTTATTGGTCTGAACGTCTCTCAGAGATTGATGTATTTTTTTTAATGCTGATTGTTGTGCGTTTCTTATATTTAGTTCTACCTTTTTAAATTCCATTTTTGCTATGGCAAAGTTAGCTTTTGATTCCTTAAATGTCAGAGGTATTTTTAGATTAAGACTTATATTCCAGTTATTATAAATTGCTTTAAATGTGTCTTGTATCGAGACCCATAAATTTCTACTTATAACATTAACAGGTTTGCGGTCAAATCCCCTACCTTCATAAATGATTTCATCACCGGAAATACCTGTTGTCCAGTAGTTAAAATTAAAATTAAGTTCCGGAAGCATCATATTTTTTCTATATTTCACCTCTATCCCTTTACCCTTCAGCTCATGTTCAAGTCTTTTGATCAATGGGTCATTTTTTCTAGCTATGCTGATAGCTTCTTCTATTGAAGGTATATTATAAGAATAAGCAGTCTCCGGATTATCAACAGGTATAATTTTGTTTCTCCATTTTTCCTCATCATCATGAATGTTCATAATAGTCATCAGATTCGCTTCAGCATCCCTGATCGAAGACATAGCTTGAATGATCTCACTTTGCTTATTTGCAACTTCAGATTTAGCTATTAAAATTTCTAATTCCGGGATCATCCCTACTTTCAATTTTTTCAAATTTATTGATTCCAGATCTTTTGCAGCTTTGAGACTCTCTTTTTTAACCTTATAAAATAATCTGAAATAAACCAGATCCCAATATGCATTCTCAACATTACATACAGTTTCCAACACTTTTTCTTTTAATCTGAAAAATGAACTTTTATTAGTTTGTATTGATATAAGAATGTTTTTTCTAGTAACTTTGCTGCCAAAACCTTTGAGTAGAGGTTGACTCAGGCTAAACTGCATCAAGGCATTAAATTGTGGATTTAAATTAGCAAAACTATTATTTGTTTCATTTCTATTTTCTTTGAAATATAAACTGGCATATCCTCCAAAAGGCAAATTTTGTTTAAGCCCAATATCAAAAGCTATTGATTGAAACTCTGAAATCTCAGCTCCATCCAGTAAAGAAGAAGATGGGTTTTTAGTTTTAGTTGTGTCCATATTAAGCAACAAAGTAGGAATAAATAGAGCTTTTCTAGAAGATACATCTTTATTACTGATATTATAGTCAAGCATCTGGATTTTAAGATCAATATTGTTTTTCAGCGCATAGGTTATACTATCCTGTAACTTTAAATTGATCTTTGTATTTGTAGAAACCAAAGAATCTGTAAAAATGATCATACATAAAACTAGTAATAAAATATTCTTCATCATATTCTCCTTCTATAGATTCTTAAATGCAAATTTCATTCCAAGATGGAATTCCTTTAGTTATTTACATTATAAGCAGGATTGCAATACTTGAATTGTCCGGAAACGGACAGTTAATGTCCTAATACGAACGTTTATTTTGTTTTAAATTAAATTCTCCCTTGTCAAACGGGACCATTTGTGACACAAAATCGACCACAGTCAGTTCAAGTAATAGTTTTAAGTAAAATTGCTTATTTTTTTACACGGATCGGGAATGGGGGACGTTTCCGTTTTAACGGAGGATTCTTTTTCAGTTCCTTCATGATCTCTGCAATTGCACGGTCGAGCTGCGGATCTTTTCCTTCGATCATTAGTTTGGGAGTTTGTTCCACTTTAATATCCGGTGCAACCCCTTCATTCTCAACAGAGAATCCCTCTTCCTCTGTCCAGAAGCCTACGTTTGGTGCTGTAATACGGCCTCCATCCATTAGAACGGGATAACCGAGAACTCCTACCAGGCCGCCCCAGGTCCGTGTACCTATTATTTTCCCCAATTTGGATTGTCGCCACATCCAGGGGAAAAGATCTCCACCGGATCCAGCCTGTTCATTGATCAATAAAACTTTGGGCCCCAGAATGGAGGATGAGGGTGAGTGCTGATCCATCCCGTAACGATAAGCCCAACTGCAGGTGTATTCTTTTTTTAACATATCGATATAATAATCGGCAACTTGTCCACCGCCATTAAACCTCTCATCCACGATGATTGCATCTCTGTTCGATTGAGGATAAAAGTATCTTTTAAAGTAAGTATGCCCCCTCCCTGCTGTGTTGGGAACGTATACATAGGCAACCTTTCCATTGGTCTTTTTTGTCACATACGCCAGGTTTTTTTCAACCCAGTCTCTGTTCCGCAATGAATATTCACTTCTTACCGGGACAATTTTCACTTTTCTGATTTTGGTTCCGTTTGGATCAGATCCTATAGTTAATTCTACGATCTTGCCTGCTGTGGCCTCAAAATATTTAAATATATTGTCAGGATAATTAAGGTCCATGTCATTGATCTTCAGGAGGAATTCACCGGATATTACATTCACCCCAGGTTCTGTCAGGGGTGACCGAAGATCAGGATTCCAATTTAATCCACCGTAAACCTTTTTAAATTGATAACGGTTCTTAACGATCTCAAAATCTGCACCCAGCAATCCGCCGGGGATAAACTTGGAACGATCAATAAATTCACCACCACCACCACGATGATGGCCCACACCCAGTTCACTACACAACCACTGGATCAATCGGTTCAGATCCTGTCTGCAGCTCAAGTGGGGTAGAAAGCGGCTGTATTTTTTATGAAGAAATTTCCAGTCTGCCCCATGCATATTAGGATCATAAAAATAATCTCGATTTATCCGCCAGGCCTCATTAAAGATCTGAGGCCATTCAGCACTGGGATCGACCTTAACTGATATTCCTGAAGTAGCCAGCATCCCCTTGCCGGGTTTGATTTTTCCTGCCGGGAGAATCGCCCACCCTTTAGTAAAATGGATCAGCATTTTTTTATTATCTCCGGATAGTTGATAGGAGCGAATACCAGAGCCCAGAACCTCATCCTTCCTTTTTTTCAGGTTGTACATGTGTAAAGTACTGATTTGCTTCTCGTTATCATATTCCAGATAGTATATTTCACCACTTTTCCCGATCTGTAAATCGAAGTAGATCCCCTTAGGTATCGGTAGAGCAACGATACGTTTTTCCAGATCTGTGAAATCGATCTTCAGTTCAGGTTTATTCTTCTCTTTTTTGCTTTTTTCTTTTTCTTTTTTTTGAGGGTCTTTTTCCTTTTTTTTTCCTGTTTCTTCGTCACTCTCTTTTGCAAACGGGGAAATAGTCTCTTTTTGCAGGGTTGATAAATAAATGGAACTGCTCATCTGTTTATCTGAATTTGACATATCAAACCAATGTTTTATCGGACCTGCATCAGTAGATACAAGGAAGTAAAGATATTTACCACCCGGATCAAAGACCGGTTCGGAAATATCACTTAATCCATCGGTAAGGAGTCTGGATTTTTTTGTTTTTAACGAATAGACATACACTTGGCTCATCTCTGCTGTATTGTTCAGGTGATAAGTGATCAAATTGGAATCATGTGACCATTTTCCAGTCATTGTACCATAAGTTCCCGGTACATAATGGGGTTCGCTGTCAATTTCAATGATCTTCCCGGTGTTAATATCCATCCAGAAAATGTTACGGGCGTTATCTGTAAAACAGAGTTTTTTGTTATCGGGTGCCCAGGTAATATTAGTATAAAAACCGGCACCGGGAATTTTATAAGTTTTAGTAGCTCCCTGACCATTCTGAGGGGCAATTATCAGCTGGTATACACTACCTGCATCAGAAAAATACGCTATAGATTTTCCATCAGGTGACCAGGCGGGAAACCGCTCGTGTACAGCAACGGTGTTGGTGAAATTTCTGGGATCACCTTTTTTTGCCGGTACAGTGACCACTTCTCCACGATATCCGAATACGGCACGGGCACCACTCGGGGAGATATCAGCGGAACGGATAAATCGTGGGTTGCTGCTATAACGAGACCTGACCTCTTTTAGATCCGTGTTGATGTTTATGGCCAGGGGGTCAAATGAATTCTTAGAAGAATTGAAGCGAACTAATCTGCCGGCCTGTTCATAAACGAGGTTGCCCCCGCCGGCATGAATACCAAGAATTGGAAAATCCGTATGTTTGGTCAGCTGAGTTATTTTTTTGGTCTTAGTATGGTAAAAGAACAAATTAAATTCTCCATTCCGGTCGGAACGGAAGAAGATCTTATTTTTGACCCAGAAGGGATCGGTATCATTGCATCGCCCTTCGGGTTGTGGAATTTTAATGATATTTTTTGTTTTAGTGGAGAAGATCCATATTTGCGTATGTGTTCCTCCGCGGTAGTGCTTCCATTGATTATATACTTCAGAGTAAGGCACATAAGCAATGAATTGGCCATCAGGACTATTGGTGAATTTATTGGCGAATGGTATTTCCAAAGCTTTCGGATAGCCCCCTTGTTTGGATACTGAAAATAACTTTGCCCGTCCTCTGTTGGCTGAATTTCTGTTTGATGCGAAAATAACACTCTTCCCGTCAAAAGAGAATCCTCTGACCAAATCACGAATCGGATGCCATGTTAATCTCCTGGGAATTCCCCCTTCAACCGGGATCAGGTATACATCGATATTACCGTCATAATTGCCACTGAATGCTAAATATTTACCATCAGGTGAGAAAAAAGGATTGGTTTCCATTCCGGCTGCGGAAGTTAAGCGCCTGTAGTTGGAACCATCCAGATCGGTCACCCACAGATCATTAGCATAGCTGAAGGCAATGTGGGTTTTGCTCACAGCCGGTTGAGTCAGCATCAGTGTGGATTTTGATGCTCCCATTATGTGAAAATAGAACAGCATAAAAACGGATATCACAATTACTTTTTTTATGTTAACCATGGAACCCTCCTTGAAATAAAATTTATAGTGACAATCTCTATTATCCCTCATGACAATCTCTGTAAAGTTCTCAACGTCAATCCCTTTTATTCTTTTCACTTTTTTCTTTCTCTTCTTCAAACTTTTCTTCTTTTGGTTCTTCCCCATATATGTACTTATTAAACCAGTTCCAGTTATGGGTCAGAACTGCCAGTTTTTCTTTAGGTTTGCTGATTCCATGCCCGAATCCCTTATAAATAATAAGTTTAGAGGGGATGCCTCGATCCTGAAGGCCCCGGTAAAGCTTATAAGCATTGGTTGTCGGAACTCTCCGGTCAAATTCACCATGCTGGATCAGAGTAGGTGTTTTTGCATTATTTATATGAGTCATCGGGCTGGTTTTTTTATAGATCTCAGGATCCTTCCACGGTGTAGCTCCCAGATAATGAATAGTAAAAGGTGTAATGTCAGTTCGATAATAGTATGTTACCCAATCAGATATTCCGGCACCTACAGAAACTGCCTTAAAGCGGTCGCTGTAAGTAGTAATAAATGCTGATATATAACCACCCTGGCTCCATCCCATGGAAGCAATCCTGTCTTTATCTACAAACCCCAGGCTGATCAGATAATCAACTCCGGAGATCACATCCCAGTAATCTCCAACACCCAGGTTCCTGTAATTCAGTTTCCTGAAATTATAACCAAACCCTGCACTTCCCCTGTAATTTGGTTCCAGGAACACTGCTCCTTTAGCTGCCCATTGTTCAATAGGATAGTAGGTATTGTAACGATCAAATTTTTGTGGATAGGAAATTCCGGTCGGACCTCCGTGAATGATCACAAATAAGGGATATTTTTTTTGGGATCAAAATCAGCAGGTTTTATCAGGACACCGGTAATTTCAGCGCCATCTTTGCTATTCCAGCTTATTTTTTCCTTAGTTGCCAGTTTAAATTTGCTTATCTGCTTCGAAAGATCAGTAAGTTTAACCGGTTTGAATTTTTTAAGTTTTGAATAATAAAGTTCAGGAAAGTTATCTGCATTT
>DBOL01000056.1 GCA_002299555.1 Candidatus Aminicenantes bacterium UBA647 | reverse complement strand
TTTATGTACAAAACAAAAAGTTTCAGTAGAACACCATTGCCTGATGGAAAGTGCCCTACATGCCCGAATTGTGCATGGACAAAGTGCAGCGGGACCTGATTCAATCTAATTTATTCTCAAAATAAAAAGGGCGGGGTAACAAGTTACCCCGCCAGGCTATTTCTTTCACACATATCTAATACTAAAATTATTCTATTCTTTCTCCAGGAACTCAATTTCCAGCTTTATACCACGCAGCGATATCCTGCATTTGGATTGATCGTGCCGGAAACTTTCATCAGGCCCGACAAACATTATCCCGAAATTTCCGTTGGGGAATCCCACCCAGTTCTGGGCTATGGAGGTCATGTTTGAGGTATTCCCGATCAGGTCTCCGTTTATGCTGAATGCATCTCCCAGAGGAGCAAGCATCTTGTAAACAGAAATAGCACAGTTTGAACCAGAGGGATAGTCATGTTTTATAAATTTCAATTTTGCTTTAAGAATTATCCCTTTGCCGATAAACTGGGAAAGGTTGAAAGTGACATGGGTCCTCCAGATATCCCCATGATAACTCTTCCCGTGAGGCGGCATATAATTCCAGAATCCAGCCCACCCCTGTGCCTCACCCACGACACCGACACAACCACCTACCTGGGACTTCAAATGGGCCAGATTTCCGGGGCCGACAGCCCAGAAGGTCCTTTTACAATAGTTCCCGACTGACGGGTTTATCTCATAGGTTTTCACTTTGGTTCCGATCTGGATCGTGAACACTCCACTTTTACCCGATGCTTTCCCGTCTGTCCTGGATATTTTTATTACATATTTTGCCGGGCCCAAACCTTTGGGGATGAACCAGTTGTATGTTGATGTTTCAGAAGGTCTGCCTCTCCCTTTGTAAAGCTTTATTACGTTTACTCCGAGGATAGTTTTTATTGTTCTTACGAATGTATTTCCTGAATAATTATAAAGATCTATCTTTATTGTATTTTTCTTTGTGAATTTATTTTTCCATTTAATAAGGTGGGTTGTCCCCTCTTTCCAGAAACTTGATGTGGAGGGCTTTAATATTTCTATATTACCATGAAGGGGAGAAGGAACCATTTCCGGTGAGATTTGGTATTTTTTCTGTTTTATATTGAATTGCTTGCTGTAATCCCCCACCTGGCTGTCCGATGTGAATACTCTGACCACATAACTCCCGGTTGTGAAAGTAGATGGGATATCCCAGTGGAAAGATCCGGAGTTCGACGTTCCCGGACTTATTGTTTTGAGTGGCGGTGTCTCAGGCTGATTGTGAAGTGTAATTTTAACGGTGCCGGACATTGATCCCGATTTTGTCCATTTAATATAATATGACTTTCCTCTGTACCATGTTTTATTTTCAACAGGCTCGGTCACATCTATTATTTGTTCTTCAGAGGTTGGGACTCCTATTTCAAATAAACCAGAATCATCAGTTGTCAGATTATCCAAAGTTTTCACCCTTATAACATAGGTTCCGGAAGTATACCCTGACGGAACCATCCATTTGAATAATCCATCATTAGCAGTATCATCGGTTATCCCCAGAAGTTTCTGGGTTCCCGTCGAATCATATAGCCTTATCTTTACTTTCGGATGCTGCTGACCGCTCTTGTTCCATGTGATATCGTATTCCGTACCAGGCTGCCATAAATCATTTGATACCGGCGACATAATGTTGATCGTTGATTCCCCAAAATTGAAGTTGCTTACAAAAACAACTAAAATAAAAATATAAACTAACCTTTTCATTGAAGTCTCCTTGGTATTAATATAAAAAATAACTGACATTATCTCATTTAAATTAGATTTTTTTTCGTTTCATATAGATATCCATCGAATAAAAAAGATTTTTTTTTAATTTAGTGATCAATTGTTCTCTGAATAGAAATATTGATGCGATCAACGAAAAAGCAATCATGTATATTAAAATAATCACAAAATTGAAAATATCAGGAAAATGATCAGGGCATCAATAAACAATCCGGTTTTTTGCTTCCTCTTTACATACCTCATTTAATTGAGGATATTATAATTTGCTGAAGTTCTTATTACAAGAAGTTTGACTGCCTGATCCGGAATAATATTGACTACGAATTTCAGTAATAAAACAAAAAGGGCGGAAACCGGTCCCGCCCTTTATTTTAAAATTACAAAATTTCTACTTTTCTACTTTCAGAACAGTTTTGATCGTTTCTTCAAAACTCTCTTTGGGAAGTGCTCCCATTGACATTTGAGGTTTGTCGTCCTTCGGAATAAATAATATTGAAGGGATACTTGTGACCTGAAATATCCCTGCAAGTTCTCCCTGAGCTTCGGTATCAACTTTAAATATTTCAACCTTACCTTCATATTCCTTGGACAATTTTTCCAGAACAGGAGCAACCATTTTGCAAGGCTGACACCAGTCAGCATAAAAATCAATTATAGCAGGAAGTTCTCCTTTAAATTTCCACTCTTTTTCATTTTCAAAATCAAATATTTTTTCAATGAATGTTTCTTTCGTTAAATGTTCCATCTTACATATCTCCTAAGTGTTTTTGTTAAAATTTAATTATATCACTTTTTACCATGCCGGTCAATCCCACACTTGATCTCTAGTAGTTTTCAAGACGCTTTAATGTAGTGCTCAATTCAAGCACTTCAACAGGACAATCTTTCCATCCATTTTCCCAGCATACCAGGAGTTCACAATTTTTCATAGTCCGGTCATTCTTTTTCAGATCCAGACTATTGAGAACAAACCCGATGTTTACAGCTTCCCATTTTTCACTTTCAGACGATTTATTCCTTTTTCCTGAGAAACAATACCTGTCTAGCCCGAAAGACTCAACTACAAAGTTCAATTCTTCACAAACCAACCCAAACATAAATATCACTCCCCGTGTATCGATCGGGGGAAATTTGATCCCTCTGAAATTCAGTGGTTTCCCTTTCTCAGACTTTAAAACCGCAGGATTACTGGTTTCCGGAATTATTTTTTTCTTCTTCTTTTTCTTAACATCAATATCCATCAGGTTCTCAATCCCACCGCCATCATCAGAAACATAATCGAAACTGGGTTCCGACTCATCTTTACTCTTTTTCTGTTTCTCCTTATTCTCGATATCATCAATTGTAAGGATGTTGTCACTACTGAAATTATCGCTAAATTCACCCGATTCAGCTTTTTTAATGGCCATATCGTCTTTTTTAAAAGAAACAAGTGTCTCCTCAAAGTCTATCTTTGATTTTTTATCACTCCTTTTTTTACCGGTAGCCATCATCGTTTTATCAGGAGAAACGATCTCAGGAGATCCTTCGCTCATTACAACGGTTTTGTCGGGAGGAGATGCCATATCCCGGCCATACTTGGATTCTGCAAGATTAAAAGCATCATTAAGATTTCTCCACCTCTGCTCATAATCTTCTTTTGAAAATTTTCCGTTTTTTTCTATTAATGCATAAGTCGGAGTTTCACCGAACTCCTTCTCGATCCTGATCAGATCTTTTAACAGATCCTTATCATTGACCTCTTCGGAAGGCGCTCCATCAAATCCTGCTTCAATCAGAGCATCCGGCCAGGAACTGATATAAAAATTTATTGTGCTGACCGGGATCATTGTATTCTTTATAAAGTCTTTTTTCTTAAGGCTGCCGGTTTTAAGGTTTTTTGAAACTCTTTTTATCTCTTCTATGATCTGATTTTTATCATACATTTCTAATCCTTAAAGTTCTTTATGGTTTGCTCACTACTAACACCTACTGATACTGTCCTTACCGGAACTTCTGAAAACTCCTCTATAAATTTAATATATTTCTTCGCCTCTTCAGGAAGATCCTTAAAAACTTTTATTCCTGATGTGTCCGATCTCCATCCTTTGAATTTTTTTGTAACCGGTGTTACATTGTCAAGATAGATATGGTCTGTATCAAATAGTGTGCTTATTTCACCATCAGACTCATATCCGGTTACAACCTCAATCTCTTCAAGCTCATCCAGAACATCAAGTTTTGTCAAAAATATGTCATCTACTCCATTTATCATTACTGCGTATTTCAAGGCAATAAGATCGAGCCAACCTACCCGTCTTGGCCTTCCGGTTGTTGACCCATACTCATTCCCCTGCTTTCGAAGATATTCACCGGTATCGCCCTTTAGTTCTGCAGGGAACGGGCCACCGCCAACTCTTGTTGTATAAGCTTTTGATATTCCGGTGATAGTGTCAAGGCTTTTATGTGGAAGCCCGGTACCAGTGAACATTCCGCCCACAGTCGGATTTGAAGAAGTTACAAAAGGAAATGTCCCGAAGTTTATATCAAGGAGAACTCCCTGAGCTCCTTCGAATAAGATCTTCTTTCCCTGTTTCAGATAATCATTTAATAAATAAATGGAATTTTTTGTGAAATCATTCAAAAACTTTCCATACTCAAGATATTCTTCAATATAAGATTCTAGTTCGATCTCACCACCATTAAAAGTTCTAATTAGCTTATTATAGTATTCATTGAGAGGCTTAACCTTTTTATAAAATCTATCTTTATCAAAGAGATCTCCTGTAAAAACAGCTCTCCTTCCTGTCAGATCCTCATATGCAGGCCCTATTCCTCTTCTTGTTGTTCCGATCTCAATATAACGGGAATTTTCAAAAACCACATCTAATTGCTGGTGTTCAGGAAGTATAAGAGGAGCAGTAGAACTGAGAACAAGATTATTATGATTAACGCCGAATTTCTCAACTGCTTTTATCTCTTCAGTAAGCTTGACAGGATTTACAACAACTCCATTTCCGATGACGGAGACAGCAGAAGGGGAAAATATACCTGATGGTAACAGGTGAAGAATGACCTTCTCACCTTTATGATATATAGTATGGCCTGCATTGTGCCCGCCCTGATATCTTACAACAACCTCATATTCAGGAGCGAGGTAATTTATAGCTTTTCCTTTTCCTTCATCTCCCCACTGTACTCCTACAACGGCTAAACTAGACATTTCCTTCACCTCGTTTTTCTACCTGATGTGATTTAGTTAAATTTGAAAATAATGCATATCTTTTATTGAATTGCAATTTTACCTTTCCTGTAGGTCCGTTTCTATGCTTGGCTATTATCAAGTCTGCTTCACCTTTTTTATTTGAATTTTCATCATAATATTCATCCCTGTATATAAAGACCACCATATCAGCATCCTGTTCTATAGAGCCTGATTCTCTCAGGTCCGAAAG
>DBOL01000109.1 GCA_002299555.1 Candidatus Aminicenantes bacterium UBA647 | reverse complement strand
CAAAATCCCGATCCCGGCTTTAACAGACCCTGAAATAGTGCCTGTCACCTTTGAATGGCCAATCCTTTTTCTGTAACTGACCGGAACTTCTCTGGTTCTCATTTTTAACTTTGCAGCTTTGATCTGCATCTCCACAGTCCAGCCATAGGTAAACTCCTCCATATTCATTCTTATTAACTGATCATATTTAATTGCCCTGAACGGGCCGAGATCAGTAAACTCGTAATTCCAGAAGAGACTGATCAGTTTTGTTGAAAGCCAGTTCCCGAATCGGGCCTGAGGCAATAATGCCCCATCCTCATGATCACCCAATACCCTTGAACCGATTACAAGATCATAGCCATCATCAATGATCGGAGCAATAACATCAGGGATCTCTTCAGGGAAATCAGAATAGTCCCCGTCAAGAAATACTACTATATCAGGTGAGAGAGTTGATATGTGATCGATCCCTTTAACAAGTGCATGACCGTATCCTTTTATGTCCTGATCCAGAACTATCGCTCCCGCTTCTTTAGCAATTTCAACCGTCCTGTCAGTAGATCCGTTATTTATAACAACAGTATCGGTAATTATATCATTCGGGATATTCTCTATTACCTTACCTATAGACTCTTCCTCATTTAAAGCGGGGATAAGGACAAAAATATTTTTTTTATGTGTTTTCATTGATTATATAAATAACGTAAACGAAATACTTAAATAAACAAATTATTGAATTCATTATAAATTCAAAATAAAAAATATTCCAATTCACAGGACTTTGTCCTCTGTTTGACAATAAAAAATGACTTTGTCACACTCTATATGGCAATGGTGACTCTGTCTTTACAAAAAATCCTTCTGGTCATATAAAACAATCCGGAATAGATATATAATTAAATAAACAATGTTTAATAACAACTAAGGATTAGTATTGAAAATTTCATTTAAGGAAATACAAATTGATCGCCCGGAGCCTATCAATTCGAATATTGAAGTAATACCTTATGATCGCCGAATGGAACCACAAGTTGCTATTAAAACACTTATTGATGGAAACTATGTATTAATAAAAGATTTCTACAGTAGTGGCCTTTCAATATTAAATGAATTAAAGAAATACATTAATAACAAACACTCTGATACATCATTTCAGGGACAACGTGATTTCCGTTCACTATATCGCGAACTCTCCCATCGATTATTGTTATTGGTATGTAATGATAAATTAACCGTGAAAAAAGCACCGGAAATTGGATGGCTCAAAAAACTTTACACCGATTTAAATGAGTTCTTTTTGCCCTTTCCTCAGGTTCAGGGTTTAAACAGTTCCTGGCAATGGTACAAAAAAGGTATTTCTATTCCTGTTTTAGAAAAAAAGATACACCCCTTCTTTGGAACTTATTTCCCTACCCGATTCGAACATTTGACACTTTTTGATAAATGGTTAAGACAATATAAGGGCGAAAAGGAATCTGCCATAGATATAGGGATCGGATGTGGAGTCCTTTCATTTCAGATGTTGAAACATAATTTCAAGAAAGTTTACGGAACTGATTCTAATCCGAATGCAATTGTTGGATTAAACAAAGATCTGAATAAAAACAAACTGCATTCAAAAATAGACCTGTTTTATGGTGATCTGTTTGCCGATTGTAATAAAAAAACAGAATTAATTGTTTTTAATCCACCATGGGTCCCTGCTTCTCATGATATAGAGGGGTTAGATAAAGCAATATATTACAATCCCGATCTGTTCCCGCGCTTCTTCGCTGAAGCAAAAAAACACCTGAAAGCAGATGGGAGAGTAACTCTTTTATTCTCGAATTTGGCACAAGTAACTGAAGTTACCAAGTCTCATCCTGTTGAAATTGAATTGTCCGGAGGAGGACGATTTCATAAAGAACTATTCATACAAAAACAGGTAAACGCTGCTTCAAAAAAAACTCGCAGAGATCAAAATTGGCGTACCTCCGAAATGGCTGAAATATGGGTATTGAAAACAATTGATACAGAATGAGGAAAGGGGTCAGAAATTTAATTCAATAACCTGACCCCTAAGTAATTATTGACAATCAAATAGGTTTTAAATATTTTTACATCATAATAGGAAGATATTCCGATTTTGAATGTCCAAATATAAATGAGAAAATTTGTATTTATATTTGTCCTTCTTCTATTTATAGTTTTTAATGCTGAAGACAAAAATCTGAAGGAAACTAAACCTATGAATTCACAAAAAAAAATAAAAACTTCAAGTCATAACAAAAAATCCAATCGTCTGATTAAAGAGAAAAGCCCCTATCTTCTCCAGCACGCCTACAACCCTGTGGAATGGTTCCCCTGGGGGGACGAAGCCTTTGAAAAGGCCAGACGGGAGAACAAACCCATTTTTCTTTCTATTGGATATTCCACCTGTCATTGGTGTCATGTGATGGAGAGGGAATCTTTTGAAAATATTGAAATTGCTGCAATTATGAATAAATATTTTGTTTGTATCAAGGTAGACAGAGAAGAACGCCCCGATGTGGACAATGTTTACATGACAGCCGCACAGGCTATAGGAGGAGGAGGCGGATGGCCCCTTTCCTTATTTCTCACCCCGGAGAAAGGACCCTTTTTCAGCGGAACATATTTCCCACCTGAAGATCGCTACGGACGAAGGGGTTTTAAATCTGTTCTACTGCACATAGCAGAGGAATGGAAAGAGAGAGCCCCCACTCTAAACGATTATGGAAATAAGGTAATTGCATTTTTAAATCAGGAGAAATCTCAGGGGGAAAAAGCTGATCTTAGTGAAAAAGTTTTGGAAAAAGCCTTTAATACCAATGCCTCAAACTTTGACCCTGAATATGGCGGTTTTTCACAGGGTAATAAATTCCCGATGGGTCATAATCTCTCTTTTCTTCTCCGATACTGGAAAAGATCAAAAGATAAAACAGCTCTTCATATGGTTACAAAAACACTTGATATGATTGCCGGTGGCGGGATATATGATCAGATCGGGGGTGGATTCCACAGATACACAACCGAGCCGACTTGGCTTGTCCCCCATTTTGAAAAAATGCTCTACGATCAGGCTCTGCTTGTATACACATATCTTGAAGCGTATCAGATAACCAAAAGTGAAAACTATAAAAGGATAATTAAAGAGTCTCTTGAATATGTATTACGTGATATGACACATCCCGAAGGAGGTTTCTATTCTGCAGAAGATGCTGACAGTGAAGGTGATGAAGGAAAATTTTATGTATGGGGAAAAAATGAAATACTCAGGATCCTGGGGCAAAAAGAGGGGGAACTTTTTTGTAAATATTACGGAGTCACAGAAGGTGGAAACTTCGAAGGCAAAAATATCCTCACAACAAGAGTGTCCCTGACAGAATTCGCACAAAAGATTAAAATACAAAAACCGGATCTGATTTCAAAACTTTCCAAAAGCAAAATCAAGCTGCTTAATACCCGGGAACAAAGAGTACGCCCTCATCTTGATGATAAGATTATGACAGACTGGAATGGACTCATGATCACCGCATTTTCCTTTGCATCACAAATTCTTGATGAGCCCAAATATGCAGAAGCAGCAATCCGTTCAGCCCGATTTGTTTTAAAGAATATCCAGCAAAAGGACGGACGGCTGTTAAAAAGATGGAGGGAAGGGCAGGCGGATCATCTGGGATTGGTGGAAGATTATGCTTTTTTTATCAACGGACTGATCGATCTTTATCAGGCAACATTTGATGCTCAATGGCTTGAGGAAGCAATTCGACTTGCCGGAGAAATGAAAAGATTATTCTGGGACCGGGAAAATGGAGGGTTCTTTTTATCTCCAAAAGATGGAGAAGATCTGATCACAAATCCGAAGGAAATTTATGACGGAGCAATCCCCTCGGGAAATTCTGTCGCAGCTCTTGCATTTGCCCGTTTATCCCAATTAACCATGAAGCAGGAATTTCAAAAAACCGGAGATGACCTGTTAAAAAGCTTCTCAGTCCAGATCAGGAACAATCCCTCAGCATTTCCACAGATGCTGATCGCCCTCGATTTTCAATTGGGGCCCTCAATGGAAATTGTCATCGCAGGCAGCAGGGAAAACATAGAAACTAAAAAATTCCTGAGAATACTTCATGGCCAATTTATCCCAGGCAAGGTTATCATTATTCATGATCCCGGAGAACAGGGCAAAATCATAGAAGCGCTTGTTCCGTTTTTAAAAGATCAGATCCAAATTAACAATAAAACTACATTCTACATTTGTGAGAATTATAGCTGTAAAATGCCGACAAATAGTGTCCAAAATGCGGAGAAACTTCTTACGGAAAAATAAGCAGGATGAGATTTCGATAAGTCAAAATAGAATCTAATTTCAAGGAAAAATATGACATTGGATCAGTTTATGGAGGGCAGGTTATTTGCTTATCCGGAAAATTTAAACCTGTCAGTAATACTATAAGAAAGAAGAGTACTATCCCGATTATTACACTCACATAAGCTGAATAAAATAAATATTGTAATCAAAGCATATTTGACTTGAAAATATAACTTGAATTGTTTAATATCGATATACAGAGGATAGCTTAATTTTAAAGTTATCAGAAACTGGAGGAGAATTAAGATGAATAAAGTTGAAAAAAGTAAAGAAAATTTAAAAAAGTGTATTTGCATGAAATGCCCAAGTTACAAACTTGGATGCAAGATGAAAGCTATGCCAAAAAATATGATGACAATGCTAAAAGGAAATATTTCTGAATTGAATCATTTTGAAGGTTTATTCTGTGCATTCGATAAAAGTAATTGTATAACCGAAGAAACAGGATGTATTTGTTCAACTTGCGATGTTTACAAAGAGAACAAGCTTGACAAATTATATTTTTGCACACAAACAGGTGGAAAATAAATGACAAAGTATAAGTGTAATATCTGCAATAAATTTGAATATGATGTTGAGAAAGGAATGGAAGGAATTGAACCCGGAACTAAACCGGAAGATTTTCCTGATGATTGGAAATGTCCGATTTGCATGGCTGATAAAACTCATCAAATAACTCAATAATTAAGATTAGGACTGAAATGACCAGATATTTTTGTAACATTTGTAATGCATATGAATATTATGAAGAAAAAGGAGATCCTGAAAAAAATATTCCTTTAGGAACTAAACCAGAAGATTTTCCTGATGATTGGAAATGTCCGATTTGCATGGCTGATAAAACTCATATGATTCTTGATGATAAGGAAGAGAATAACTTTAATAATATTACTGTATCTGATGTTATGGTTGAAACTCTTGTTGAATGGGGAGTTGATACAGTCTTTGGGATGGTGGGCCACTCAAATCTTGGATTGGGAAATGCTCTAAGGAAACAAGAAGAAAGAGGAAAGCTCAAATATATTGGCATCAGGCATGAAGGTGCAGGCGCTTTTGCAGCATCTGCTTATGGGAAATTAACAGGAAAACCTGCGGTATGTTTTGCAATTGCCGGTCCTGGCGCAACGAATATGCTTACCGGCTTATGGGATGCTAAAATGGACAGGGCCCCAATAATTGCACTAGTCGGGCAAGTTAATGCACAAGTTTTAGGGAGAGGATATTTTCAGGAGATTGATCTCAAATCAGCCTATCAGGCCGTTAGTGCCTGGAGTCACATAGTATTTAAAGATAGTAATCATTCGGAACTATCAGCATTGGCAGTTAAAAATGCTATTCTTAACAAGGATGTTTCCAGTCTTATTTTTCCAGACAAAGTTCAAGTTTCTTCATCTTCTGCAAAAAAATCGAACCCTGTTGATAGAATAACTAAATTGGATATTGTTCCTTCAAAAGATCAAATGGAAACTGCAATAGATTTGCTTCAAAAAGCCAAAAAGCCAGTTATAATAGTTGGTCATGGTGCAAAAAATGCTATGCCAAAAATAATCAAATTTGCTGAAAAATTCAACACCCCAATCATTACAACTTTTAAAGCAAAAGGACAAATATCTGATTCACATCCATTAGCATGTGGAGTCCTCGGCAGGAGTGGTATCCCTGTATCTACTTGGGCAATGGATTATGCAGACCTTTTATTAGTGTTAGGTGCTTCATTCTCCCAACATACAGGGATTACTGAAAATAAAACAACTATACAGGTTGATTATGACCCACATGCATTAGCAAGATTTCATAAAATCAAATCTCAGATTCTTGGCGAGATTGGGGGAGTAATTGATATTTTGCATCATAAGATTGAAATAAAGGCTGATATTGTAAGAGATAAAATAAAAAAACAATGGGATGCCTGGAGAGAAGAAAAAAGGAAAAGATCTGAAATAGATAATGGCAAAGGACTGGCATCTGCATATATTTTTGAAGTATTAAATAAACATGCACCATCAAATGCAGTGATCACTTTAGATGTAGGTAATAACACTTATTCTTTTGGGAGATATTTCGAATGCAGGGAGCAATCGATACTTTTATCAGGATATTTAGGTTCAATTGGATTTGGATATCCTGCAGCAATAGGAGCATGGGCAGCTGCCCCTAACAGACCGATTATGGCAATTACAGGGGATGGAGGATTTGGACAATATTTAGCAGAAGTTACAACAGCAGTAAAATATAAAATACCTATAAAACATATTTTGTTAAATAATTCTGAGCTGGGAAAAATATCATTAGAACAAAGGAATGAAGATCTTCCAGTGTGGGAAACGGAATTGCACAATCCTGATTTTTCAAAGTATGCAGAAAATTGCGGAGCATTAGGTATACGAGTTTCCAAAAGAAACGAATTAGAATCTGCATTGGAAAAACTGTTTATGCATGATGGACCTGGCATGGTTGAAATTATCACTGATCCTTTATTAATATGATAATGTAGGCATTAAAGAATGTTAGAATACTGGTATCTATTTCCTGTCTCTATAATCATTGCTACATTAGCAAATTACATTGGAGTTGGAGGTGCGACTTTTTTTTCACCTTTATTTATGCTTGTTTTACATATTCGCCCCGAAATTGCCATTGGTGTAGCACTCATAACTGAAGTTTTTGGTTTTGCCAGTGGTGTATCTGCTTACATTAAACGAAAACTTATCGACTACAAAATGGCTGTGATAGCATTAACGGCAACTATACCTCTGGCAATAATAGGAAGCATTTTTTCACACTCTATAAATGAAATTGTCCTTAAAACGATTTTTGGAGTCGGCTTGATTATTCTGGCTATTTCCTTCATTAAATTTCCTGATAAAGACGAAGTGTCGGATCTCAATAAAGCAATCGCAAAAACCGTAAATCCTCAAAAAACAATTATTACCCAGCAAGGTGAAGTGATCAGCTATACGGTATGCAATATGAAACAGGGAGTAAGTATTGTAGGGATTGGAGGATTATTTGTAGGTTTGATATCGACTGGTTTAGGTGAAATGAGCGGGTATTTCTTTCTTCAGAAATGCAAGATCCCATCAAAGGTTGCAACTGCAACGAGTGTATTTATTATTGCAATTACTGTTCTTGCAGCATCTGTCGGTCATTTTATGAAATTTCTGGATATGGGAGAGGAAACTATGTCTCTAGTTCTGAATATTGTAGTTTTCACAATTCCGGGAGTTATCATAGGTGGCCAACTTGGTCCAATGCTAACTGAAAAATTACATATAAAAAACTATGAAGTAATAATTGGTATTTTATTCCTTTTCATTGGAGTAATTACTATAATAGAAGTAGGATTAGGCTGAAATAGTAAAGATAAAATCCATGATTGTTTTAAAACGTATTATTATCAAATATACATTTCAGCTGTTTTATTTGCTTCGTTATATGCAAACTTAAGTTTAATTATATTGAAATTTTTGGAGGAAATATAATGAAATATAGATGTAATATTTGTAATTCTTATGAATATGAAGAGTTGAAAGGAGATTCAAATACCGGTGTAAAACCTGGAACAGAACCAAAAGATTTTCCTGACAAATGGGAATGTCCAATTTGTAAAGCTGATCATACACATTTAGACCTAATTAATGAAGAAACCATTTCAAATGAAATCAAGAGTGTTATGAATTGTTCTGTTTGTGGTAATGAGTCTGAAATAAAAATATCTCTTACAAATAATATAGATTCTAGTTATTTAGGGGAGTGGAAACGTAACTCTGATGAGGTTGAAGAACACATGCAGGATATACATGAAATTTCTGTTTCAGGTCGGTCTATAATTGAACCAATGAGAACCAAAAATAAGGTTATTAAATGGGATGATATATTGATCAAAGGATCTCAACTTTCCAGTTTACCACTAAATAAAACTGATCATGTAAACACTAAAACCATAATCGGGCCTGCTGCAAAATCTCCTTTAATAATAGAGACTCCAATATTTATCACCCATATGTCTTTTGGTGCATTATCAAAAGAAGTTAAGATCGCTTTATCTAAAGGAAGTGCAAGTGTAAAAACTGCAATGTGTTCTGGTGAAGGGGGTATATTAGAAGAATCATTCAACAATTCATATAAATATATTTTTGAATATGTTCCTAATAAATATAGTGTGAATGATGAAAATATGAAAAAAGTTGATGCAATTGAGATTAAATTCGGTCAATCTGCAAAACCAGGTATGGGCGGACATCTTCCCTCTGAGAAAGTAACTAAAGAGATATCTGAAATAAGGGGATTTCCTGAAGGGACAGATATAATAAGTCCGTCTCATTTTGACGATATACAAAATAAAGATGATCTGAAGAAAAAAGTTAATTGGCTAAGAAAAAAATCCAATGGTAAACCAATTGGGATCAAGATCGCAGCTGGTGATATTGAAAATGATATGGAAGTGGCTATATACTCAAATCCTGATTTTATTACAATTGATGGCAGACCGGGAGCAACTGCTGCTTCACCTAAGTTTGTGAAAGCTGCTACTTCAATTCCTACAATTTTTGCACTATACAGAGCAAGAAAATTTTTAGATAAGAAAGGAATTAAGAACATATCTCTTGTCATAACTGGTGGTTTGAGAGTATCTTCTGATTTTGCTAAAGCTTTGGCACTTGGTGCTGATGCAATAGCGATCGGGACATCTGCTTTAATAGCATCCGCATGTCAACAATATAGAATATGCGATACTGGAAATTGTCCAGTCGGTGTTACAACTCAAAATCCTGAATTAAGGAAGAGATTGAATATAGATACATCTGCAAAAAAACTAGAAAATTTCTTAAAAGTTTCTACAGAAGAATTGAGAATTTTTGCACGATTAACTGGCAATGATGATGTCCATAAACTAAACAATAACAATATTTGTACGACAAATTCTGAAATTTCAAATTATACAGAGATTGAACATGTATAAAGTGTGTCACACTCGAAGCGGTGATTCCATCACATTTTGTGTCA
>DBOL01000077.1 GCA_002299555.1 Candidatus Aminicenantes bacterium UBA647 | reverse complement strand
CAGATTTCCCGGATCTTTGGTTCCTCAATGGTGTTATTCTGTTCTGGTCACCTGATCTGATCCCCGATCTGTTAGAAATTACAGAAACTGTTTCCCAGATACCGTTACCTGCTGTCTCTGATGAAGGCTCCCATTTTTTAATCAGGGTACTGTCGGTACTTGAACCTGCAAATATATTACCGAATCCATCTTCAGCAATCTTGACCATTGTTTGACCCTGTCCATAACTTTTTGACAATAATTCACCATTCCCATCATATATTTCTATTCTTTTTGTGTCAGAATACGCTTGGACAAATAACCGTTCACGATCTCCTGAACCATGGCTGGTGATATTTGTTACAGAGACCCAATCATCTCTTGACCAGCTTTGAACTATGTTTCCTGAAAGATCATATTTTCGTATCCATTTTTCCGCAATATTATATGCTCCCCTGACAATATATATATGCTGAAAATCATATGAGAATTTTAGCCCCTCAAATGAACTATAACTTGAAGAGGTGAGAAAATCTCTAACAAGTTGATAATTGTTGTATTCTTGAATACGTCTGCCATTTTGATTGATATAAAAACTTCCGGAACTATTTTCAGTCAGATCCTCAGCCATATCTATATTATTATAATTCGATCCGGAATATTCTCCTTCCGGATCATATGTATGAATTGTATCAATTGAATAGTTGTGCAAATACAGAACATTACTAATATTGTTGAAAAAAACATAAAAACTATTTGAAGTTTCTTTATCATACTGTAAAACGCGGTCAAACAATTCTACTCCATTGGGATCATATTTTGCTAAATGATAGTTTCCATCCAGAAGATAAATCGAATATAAATTACTACCATGATCTAAGTCCCATTTGCCACTAGGTACTAATGGATTGATTTCATATGAAAATTCTGATGTGTAAATATAACCAGCAAGTTTAACCTTAAGACTATAACTTCCATCTTTTGCGAAATTTTGAGTGTGGCTTGCTTCTCCCCACCTTTCTATCTGGACTCTGATCTCTCTTGATCCCTCTGACACTGTAATATCACAAGGTGTTGTTACACCCTTGCTCGCTCCATCGACATAGACGCTCGCTCCAGAGGGTGTTGATTCAATATGAACCGAAACAGTACTTTCTGTTGAACTTCCGTCTGATTTTTTACCCAGGAGCATTGCAGCTGCACCAAGTGCCACTGCACCCAGAACAATTGGAAGAATGAGAGACTTTTTCTTTTTTTTCTTTTTTCCTGGTTTTTCGATCACTCCCGCAAAAGTTTTTTTTGTTTTTACATCAACCTTTGGTTCAGGTGATATTTCCTTTTTCTTGACTATTGGAGTTTCATCTTTTTTAGTTAACTCTGTTGTCTCTTCACCTGTTTTTTCGACTTGATATAAACTTTCCGCATCCTCTTCAGTTTTTACAATTATTTCATCTTTCCTATTTTTCTCTTCCTCTGCCTTTGCGATCTGTTCCTCTTGCCTCTTCTTCTCTATTTCAACCTGAATATCATTATAGATCTTCAAATACCCTCTGGGATACTTGCTTTTTTTGAACGAACTTTTCACTGAGAGCATTGCAAGCTTATTTATGGTCTCCCTCACCTGTGACATAAGGCCCATTGCATAATAGGACCTGGATATCCCCAGATAAAGACGTGATAAATTCTTTTCCAGCTTTACATGTTTTTCTGCTTCACGAAATTTATCTATTGACTCCTGATATTTATAATTTTTGAAAAGTTTTTCAGCTTGTTTAATAAGTTTTAAACCGGTCCTCTCATCTCCTTTTAATGAAAAACTATCGGATGGAATAAGGAAAAAAAGGAAGGCAATAATTAATAATCTGGAAATGTTTTTTCTGCAGCTGATGATCATAGAACTCTCCTTTGAAGACTATTTGAAGTTATGATAATAAAAACCTGTTTTGTCTTTAATTACTTCAATTTCCCTGATCTTTTGTTTAGAGCCTTTTTTAAAAATTATCACATGTCGCCCCTCTGTCAGCTCGATCTTTTGAACCGGGGGTATCTCACCATAAGATTTCCCGTCAATTATCAATTCTGCGTATGGAAATGCACTGAACTCAATTAATCCTCTTCCGAGAGGTGAATTAAAAAAGTTTACCCGCTCATTTACAAAATTTCTTAAATTTTCATCTTCTCCGGAGAAAGGATTATCTGAAATAAAGCCCTTACTTATTGTTGTCCACATCTCTTTTTTAGATTTTCTGCTGACATTGGGATCATTTTCATATTGTTTGGCTTTATCAACACTATCTTTAAAACTTTTCTCCCACGACCGCCACTTTTTCTCTGCTTCAATATTTGTAAAATCAATTTTCACTTCACCGGGAGGCAATGCAATTTTCTTCTTTACTTCACTTACATTCACGGGAATTGATGCATCGAGACCCTCAGTAAAATAGAAATCACTCATAAGCGATGATGATTCCCAGGGAAGTTGTCTGCCTTCTGTTTCCTTCAGAACTTCCCTTCGAACTTCTCTCAGAAGAGCCGCTATTTCAAGATTGGGTTTATTCATTAGTCTTAGAAAATGCTTAGTGAATACTCCATTCCTCCCGTCACCATCTGCAGCGATAGAACCAGGACTGGTCGCATAGATAATTATACTCCCTTTAGGAGCATCCATCTTGGCAAGACCTCTGGAAGCAGATCTGAAACTTCTGGCAAAAGGATTGTCTCGGCAGGCATCCAGAATTATGATATTCATTGTATTATTCGCACTCTCCATCTTGCTTAAAATGAAACCGGCATCAACAGTATTGAACTCCACATCATCTTCATCCTGGATATCTGCATTTATCGGGACAAGATAATTTCTCCCTTTTACCTGGACACCATGTCCTGCATAATAAAAAAGGCCGATACCTCCCTTATAAAGTTTGTTTCCGAATTGCCGAATCTCAGTAACCATTTTTCTGTGATTTGCATTGATAACTCGTTGAACTTTATAAGGGAAGTATCGGCCTTTTTTATTATGCAGGA
>DBOL01000060.1 GCA_002299555.1 Candidatus Aminicenantes bacterium UBA647 | reverse complement strand
TATGGATCTTAAAATAATATAAAGTAATATCCAATGGAAGGGATAAAAATAAATGAGATCTTCTGGTCAGCACAGGGTGAGGGGGTCCGGAAAGGGATATCATCGATATTTGTAAGGCTTGCCGGATGTTCTCTCGGTTGCACTTATTGTGATTCTAAGAGTGCCTGGCATACCGGAGACTATTTTACCACTGAAAAAATTATTTCTATGATAGAACAATTTGAGAAGAGCTATCCTCAAAGTCAGGTTGTAATTACAGGAGGAGAGCCTCTTGAACAGCAAATAGAAGAACTCGTAAGTTTATTAAAGGAAAAGGGACTTTTTGTTGCAATTGAGACCAATGGGAATCATTTCAAAGATATTCCAATTGACTGGTGGACTGTCTCACCAAAGGATGTAAGTGATTTTAGGATAGATGATAAATTGCGGATGAAAATTTCTGAAATAAAACTAGTGGTTAATGATAATCTCAACTTTGAGGTCATAAGATCCATTTCCGGGAAAAATATAAATACACCGATATTCCTTCAACCTCAATTTCCAGATCCTGACCGGTTTGAAGTAACTTTTAAATTGTTTGAAAAGTGCATCAGGGGTGGATTTAGTAATGTCAGACTCGGAGTACAGATGCACAGAAGTTTCAATATCAAATAATTATTCTTTCAGGATTTAAAAAAAACAATACCCGAATATCCTTGATTTTTGGAAACAAAAATGTATAATTTCCTTTTTAACATTATACGGGGAAATTATGAAAATTTTTATTATTAATTCAGGTAGTTCATCAATAAAATTTCAATTGATAGATTTCAAAAACAAAGTTGTGATCGCCAAGGGACTTTGTGAAAGGATAGGTCTGGATAACTCAAAATTAAGCTATACTCTCGGGGATAAAAAAAGTATTATTGAGGCTGAAATTGAAGATCATGCCCAGGGAATAGATGAGATCATAAATATCCTTATTCACCCAATCAAAGGTGTAATTAAAGATAAAAGTGAAATTGATGCTGTAGGCCACAGAGTTGTTCATGCAGGGGAAAATTTTAGTAAAACTGTTATTCTTGATGATGAAAAAATAGAAAAGATCAGAGAGTTAATACCTCTTGCCCCGCTTCATAATCCTCCTAATATAATTGGGATAGAGGCAGTTAAGAAACACCTCCCTGAAGTTCCAATGACTGCAGTATTTGATACTGCATTTCATCAAACAATGCCTGAATATGCGTACATGTATCCTCTGCCATACGAATTATATAAAGAGAAAAAGATCAGACGATACGGGTTTCATGGGACTTCGCACTATTTTGTTGCAAAGGAAGGTGCGAAAAGAATAGGAAAACCTTTAAGTGAGATTAAAATGATCACTTGTCATCTTGGGAATGGATCATCTATGGCTGCTATTAAGAATGGAGAATCAATTGATACTACTATGGGATTTACCCCATTGGAAGGATTAATGATGGGGACAAGATGTGGTGATATTGATCCGGCGATTCCTCTTTTCCTCCAAAATGCTCAAGCCTGCGGTTCAGAAGAGATCAATATGATGCTCAACCGGATGAGCGGTATAAAAGGTATCTCCGGTGTTTCTTCAGATATGAGAGATATTGAAAAAGCTGCTGAGGAAGGAAATGAAAGAGCTGAACTTGCAATTAATATGTTCTCTTACAGGATCAGAAAGTATATTGGGGCATATATTGCTGTGATGAACGGAGTCGATCTTATTATTTTTACTGCCGGAATAGGGGAGAGAGATATCATTGTCCGTGAAAGAGTGTTAACTGATATGAATTTCCTGGGAATCAGATTTGATAAAGAAAAAAATGATGGAGTTTTTGGAGAATTCGGTGAGATCTCTGAAGATGGATCGCCGGTAAAGGTAATGGTCATCCCGACCAATGAAGAATTGGAAATAGCAGAGCAGACGGTCGAAGTACTTAAAAATGGTAATCCGGAAGTTTAAGTAGGTTTATTTTTTCTTAGATTTATTTCCTGTATTCTTGTTCTTAATGAACCTGTAAATAAAGTGAAATATACTCAAAGAAAAAAATATCGAAATGAGTAATTTATAGAAATTTATATCAGATAATACATCCATCTAACGGGTCCGGATCCTGATACCACCGAAAAGATATGAAAAAAGATTGTAAATCAATCCTGAAAAACCAAATATAATTGCAGATCCGAAAAATCCTCCGATTCCTCCAAGTGCTGCAAAGATCAATCCTCCCTGAATTTTCCCCCTCGTCTCAGCAAGCATCTCGGGAAATTTAGCCAAAAGGTCATTGAAGATATCAAAGATTCCGAAGGTCGCGCCAAAAATAACACCGATAATAAGGCCTAAGCCCCCAAAAAAGAAAATGATTGATGTTATTCTTACTGAGCGGATCAATAACTCTTCACCCGGTTTTGATCTTTTTGATGAAAGTTCTTTCTGATTTGCGCCACAATAACTACAGTAAACTGAATGGTTGTCTATTTTTGATTTACATATCACACATAATAACTCTGAATTATCCTTATCGGTAATAGGTTCTTCTACAGGTTTTTCCTCTGATATCTCAACTTGCTGTTCTTCTGCAACGACTTCATTAGTCTCAAATGATTTACTCTCACTTTCAACACTCTCGAAAACTATATCCTGCTCTTTATTCTCTAAAACAATATCCTGCTCTTTATTCTCTAAAACAATATCCTCACTCTTCTGTTCCTCTTTATTTTGTATAACGATAGTTTCACTTTCAAGATTATTGAAATTCTGAGTTTTTGCAAGATCAACATCACTATATGGATCTTTTTCCTTCCAGTCAGATCCATTGTAGATATACCACTTCCCTGTATTGCTACCGATCATCCAATAATTCCCGTCATCATCCCTGATCATCATTTTCTTAAGCTTTACCTTCAGTTCCTCAGATGTTATCGAACCGGAATCTAATGATGATTTAAGTTCTATATACTTGTTTTCTGCCTCTTTAAATTTGTTGTGATCCATCTTTAAATCCTCCTGTAACAAGGGCTCTCATCTCGCCGGCAAGATAGAGAGATCCTGTAATAAGTATTTCATTTTTAAACTTAAAAGCTTCCTCAAGGGCTGATTTCAGGTTTTTCTGAACAATAGTACTATCTTCAGGAAATGCTTTTTCCAACTTCTCGACTGGAAGTGCCCTAGGTGATATGGGTTCAGTGATGATTATGTTCTTTACGAAAGGCTTCAGATATCCTATCATTTTTTTATATTTTTTGTCTCTTAGAACTCCGAAAATAAGAGTAAGATCTTTCTTTTGTTTCTCTTTCAGATATCCGGAAAGGGCTTTTATACTTTCTTCATTATGTCCGCCATCAAGGATCACACCTTTGTTAATATTAAAAGTTTCTATTCTCCCGGGGACAGAATTTTTCTCAATACCTGAAATAATAGCGATCTTAGGGATGTTTATTCCCTGAGATTTCAGTATCTCAATGGTTTTTATTGATGTTGCTGCATTATCAACCTGATGTTTGCCGTTCATGAATACTCTGAATTTGTATTCTTGCTGATCAGAAGAGTAGGTAGAATCGTAATATTCAGATTCCCGAATAAATGAGACATTGTTATTTTTATCAAAAGTGTTAAAGAAAGGTGATGCTTTCTTCTCTGCTATCTTTCTTATAGTCCTGTTAGAGACCGTATTTGTTCTGCAACTGCAAATGATAGGGACACCCTCTTTTATTATCCCTGCTTTTTCAGTAGCGATCATAGAGAGGCTTTTCCCGAGGGTTTTTGTATGGTCATATGAAATGTTTGTGATAACGGATATTACAGGTGACAACGTGGATGTAGCATCGAGTCTTCCCCCTAAGCCAACTTCCATTACAGCAAAATCGACCTTCTTCTTGTAAAAGTAAAATAGTGAGGACAATAGCATATGTTCAAAATAGGTGGGGATCTCCTCAATTATATTCTTTCCAAGAAGTTCTTCAGAGACTTTTTTTACGCTTTCCAGGGAATCTGCAAAATCCTGCTTAGATATCCACTCCTTGTTAATTGTAATTCTTTCTCTGAGATCCTGAAGGTGGGGTGAAGTGAACATCCCTGCGCGAAATCCGGATTCTTTCAGAATTGAAGATATATAGTGAGAAGTAGATCCTTTCCCGTTAGTACCGGCAACCTGTATGAATTTGATGTTGTCTAACGATATAGGAAGATTATCGATTATTTTTTGTATATTATCGAGTGCAAGTTTTGTACCGTTTTCACGAACCTTATCAAGATAAATAAGAGCTTCTTTAAAATTCATTACAATCTTTATTAATCCTGCTGAGCAGCCTCATCTTCAAATTCATTATTAACACCTAAAACCAGAGCTGCACCATCATATATCTTTCTTATTGCTTTTTTCTGTTCCTGAAGTCCATTTATCGTTTCTTTTACCCTTGCAAGTTCTTCGTCGATCTTTGCATCGATAATTTCCATCTGCTTTTTTGACTCTTTTAGTGCATTTTCATAAAATACATTTGCTTCTTCTTTACTTTTATCCATTGTTAATCTCCTTTTTTATTCTAAATTTATTGTTTTCCAAACCTTAACTTTAACTCCGTCTTTTACAGCCGGTTTGTATTTCCAGTTCAAGATGGCCTGGGTAATGATTGAATCTATTTTTTTGCTTCTGGATTTTCTAAGCATACGAACTTTTTCAACATTGCCATTGTGTCCTATCAGAGCCATTACAATAATACTCTGCCTCAATTTCTGACTTCTGGCCAATTTTGGAGCTGGTCTGGAGATGGCTACCGGTTTCACGTCAACTTCCATCAACGACACCAGTTGACCGGTTTTTATTCTGTTCTTTTCCTCTTCTTCCTTTTTTTTCTTCAATTCAAGCGCCTTCCTGTCCATCTCTTCTTTCGCTTTCTTCTGTCTTTCCTCTTCCAGTTTTCTTTGCTCTTCTTCTTCCGCTATTTTTTTCAGCTTTTCTTCCTTTTTCTTGTCATCTGCAACTTTTTTTCTTCTCTTTTCAGCCTCGATCTTCTGTTTCCTTTTTTTCTCTTTTGCACTCTGTTCTTCCAGCAATTTTGCTTTTTCCTCTTCTATTTTATTAGCGGCCTCTTCCTGATCTTTTTTCAGATCTTCAGCTCCCTTCAGGTTATTATCTGTCATGGGACCATCTATTTGAGCACTTTTGATATTATCGGTTTCTTCACCATCTGCAGTAAGAGGTACTTTTCCTGATTCTTCATTCAGAACAGATTCCCCAACGGGAGAGAATTCCTGCTTCGATAATGTTTTTTCTCTGTCGGGATCAGTGTCCTGAATCTTATCTCCAACCAGGATGATATCGTTGGAAGTGGTGAATAAACCATTCTCTCTTAAAAGAAAATAGTATATTGAGAATACGATAAGAGTTCCAAGGAGAAGTATCTTAAATATGGTCCTTGTTTTCTTTTTTTCATTAAATCTTGAATCAAATATGATCAGTTCTTCTAAATTATCCTCTAATTTTGGTTGGATCACTGTTTCGTCCTGCTGAAGTTCTGTCACTTCCTTTATTACTTCAACAGGTTCGGGTATATCAGGTAACGCATCTTCAAATTTTGTAACATCAGGATGTTCCTCTTCAGAAATATCCTTCAATTCAACCGACTCTTTGATTTCACTGTCTTCTGTTAATTCAATAACTGCTTTCGGTTCTTCTTCATCAATTTTGGTCTTTTCAGATGATTGCTCGATTGATTTAACGGTTTGAGGTGTGATTATTCTTTCAATTTCATACGGCTCAGACTTCTGATTTACAATAATACCTGATTTAAGTATCTCTGCTTTAAAAAGTTTATGTATCTTATTCTGAAGATGAACCGGTGTCGGTACATGGTTAAAGTTTATGTAAAGATAGTTCTCGAGTGCAGTTATCATCTCAGCAGCATTTTTATATCTTTTAGATTTTTCGAGAGTAACAGCTTTAAGAATAATATTTTCAAGATCCGGATCGATTCCGGGATTTATTTCAGACGGTTTTATTATCCTGCCTTCCTGAACTTTATTCAATACTTCCATTTCAGATGATCCGGAAAATAATTTCTTTCCTGTTAGCAGCTCAAAAAGGATCACACCAACTGAATATATGTCAGATCTGTTATCGATATTCTTTTCAGCTTTAGCCTGTTCAGGCGACATGTAAAGGAGTTTCCCTTTTAATGCTCCGGAGAGAGTCTGGTGTGATTTATTAGATGCCTTTGAAACTCCGAAATCGGTCAGTTTCACTTCACCGGAATATGAAACAAGTATATTCGGGGGAGAGATATCTCTGTGAACAATATCCAGATTATTCCCTTTGCTGTCCTTGGCTGAATGTGCATATTCCAGAGCCTCTAGCGTTTTAATAATAAGATGAATTGCCAGATGTTCTTCAAGAAGTGAATCCTTCTCCATTATTCTGTTAAGTATAATCCTCAGATCTTTTCCCTCTACATATTCCATTGCAATAAAATAGAAATTATCTTTTTTCCCGAAATCATATATCTGAACGATATTCGGGTGTGTCAGTTCAGCAGCAATTTTTGCCTCATCCACGAACATCTCAATATATTTGTTGTCTTCACCATAACCTGAAAGGATCTTTTTTATAACGATAACTTTCTCAAATCCTTTCACTCCTTTTTTCTTTGCTTTATAAATCTCTGCCATGCCTCCACGTGCGATCATATCAAGTATTTCGTATCCCTCTATTTCGTCACCTGCTTCATCTTCAATCACTGTCTCTATCTTATCTTCTTTTGGAGGCGAAGCTGGTGGCTCAGTGAATTTAACAGGAGGCTTTTCAGATTTTGTTTCGAGTCCAAGTCCTGACAGTGTTTCTTCCAGCTTTTTAGAAATATCATCCTCAATTTCCCTGCCGCTGCTGGTTGCGGGTTCTGATTTATTTGCATTTAGAAGGTCAGTGAAATCAATTTCCCGCTCTTTAAAAAATTTTGTGTTTCCAGGATCAATATTTGTCTTGCCAAGGAGATAATCTTTATCGAGAACCTGAGTTACGCCGGGTTTTTCAAGATCACTTGCAGATTTATTGTCATCTTCATTCTTTTCTTCGAGATCTATTGATATTTCATGGTCTTTCTCAACCTTGTCTATTATATCTCCGAAGATATCATCTGAACTAAGTTGTACTTCCTCCTGATCTTTAACTATCTTTATCTTCTTTGTATCTGAGGTGGGAATTTGTGTGCTACCTGAATCATATTGATTCTGAACATCCTCACTGGTTATATCAAGAAGTGAATACACTAATTCTGTAAACTTTATGTCATCTAATGGTTTCTCAATGAAATCATCTGCACCAAATTCGGAAATTGCCTGGTTCTTATATTCAATACCTTTGTAAACACTGCTCATTACTACGATCTTTGTTTCTGGATAGGTTGAGGAAACAAATTTAGCGAGGTCAAATCCATGGAATTTAGGGAGCATAGCAGCAGTTATTACCAGGTCGTATTTTTGTTTTTTTAATAATTTTTTTGCAGTGTCACCTGCTTCAGCAATGGCCAGTTCAAACATGGGAGCAGCAAGAATATCCCTTATTTTATCAATAGTATGATTATCATATTCAACAATAAGAATGTTTTTTTTCATAATAATTCTCCGGAAAAATTATATAATATAAAATGTAATTGTTCAAATAGGAAAATCATTTATTTGGGGTATTGTCTATTAAAACCGGATATTCATATCTCTCTGGTGATTAAGTATCCTCAACTTGTCCCGCACTTTCCAATTGATAGGCATAATTACAAGAATGACTAGTATTGAAGTCACAAAAAAGTGAAATGTTCTGCCAATGGGCATTCCAAGCAAGGAGATGACAAGTCCTATTACTGAAATTGATTTAGCGACAGTAATGAGGATGATATCGATTGCTTTCCATTTTTGGAGAACCTGGATAAGTGTGAAGTCATCTTTAATAGTTCTGGGAGAATAGTAGATGGTTTTTCTGACAGCCAGAACAATCACAACCATGAAAATAGCGACAATGTTCATGATATTAAAAATAGAATTTAGAAATACCGGAGAAATATTAATAAATGAAATGTTTTTTATACCTGTAACATAATGTGAGATCAGAGCATAAACAATAACTGAGGCGACCATTGAGAGACTGATCACTAAGGTTTTGCGGGTCTCTTTTTTTATAATGGAATTATTCTTTGTAAAGTCATCGTATTCAAAGTTCATTACTTTGATTTACCATTTAAGAATTATCATGTCAAGAAATGTGATCTATAATCTTAGTTCTCCATTTAGAATTGGAATTTTTTGTAATACTTCTTCAATCTGATATAATTTTCTCTTATGAAAATTCTCCCTTTTCTATTGATCGTTTCTGTTTTTTTTATTAAATGTTCTTCCCCTCCATCTGTAAATACAATTCCTGATAAGAATTGGACGCCCGTGAAAAAAGTAAAGTTATCCGGAGAAAAAAGATCAAATGAATCGGATGACAACTTTTACCAGGTGGGGATCGCTTCCTGGTATGGAGGTAAGTTCAATGGACGAAGAACATCAAATGGTGAAATATATGATATGTATAAACTTACCGCTGCCCACAAAGAGCTTCCATTTAATACTATTGTGGAAGTTGAGAACTTAAGGAATCGGAAAAAAGTAATAGTACGTATAAATGATCGGGGACCCTTCGTAAAGGATAGGATTGTTGACCTTTCATATAAAGCTGCAATAAGTCTGGATATGGATGATGCCGGGACTGCTCCTGTAGCTCTGAGGATCGTTGATCTTGTAGATAGTGGAAAAGGTGAAAAAATTGTTGTCAGAAAGATCGATTATTCACACAGGTCGGAATTTTTTCTTCAGGCAGGAGCTTTTTCTCAACGAGAAAACGCAGTGTCACTTACAACACAATTAAACTATTATTCCAAGGAACTTAAATTCGAAATTGATCTGGAAAATGGTTATCACAAGGTTTTATCTGTAAAAATATCGACACGGGACGAAGCGGAAAGGGTGAAAAGAATCCTGGAAGGCCTTGGTTTTGATACTTTTATTAAAGAGATCTTCATCACCGGAGAGAAGAAATAAATTGATCCCCGATCTTCTGATTAGAATTTCAATCATTTTATTTTTCGGAGGATTTATTCAGAGTTCGGCCGGTTTTGGTTTCGGACTCTTTGCACTCCCGTTACTCCTTTTTTTGAAGTTAGAACTTCAGGAAGCTGTGATCATGGTTATTATCGGCTCAGCGATACAAAAAATAATGGGGATCGGATATTTCAGAAAGGATATCAACCTTAAGGAGATATCTCCCCTGATAGCTTCGGGATTGGCCGGACTTCCGCTAGGCTTATTTCTGATGTTCAGGGTTTCCGGATTGCAGCAATCTTCAGTTAAGCAATTGATAGGTTTTCTCATAATTCTTATG
>DBOL01000042.1:2900-4143 GCA_002299555.1 Candidatus Aminicenantes bacterium UBA647 | reverse complement strand
AATGCCGGAACTTTTGCCGGTTCATTTATTGAGAAACAGTCCCGGTTATCAACATCTGAGTCAAAATTAATTTGAAATGAAAATTCCGGCTTCAATATTTCGGTATAATAATGTAATGCAGGAGATATTGTTTTGCTTACTGATGATTTCACTTCAATAAGTATCCAGGGTTGACTTTGTTTAGTGATAAGAAAATCCACTTCCCTTTTCATTTTATCTCTCAGGTAATACAAATCATAATCACCAAATCCAATGTCATTCCAAAAATGAACAGCTTTCAGGAGATGAGATGCTACAAAATTTTCATTTCTGGCCCCTTTATCATTCAAAATGCTCCAATCCCAAAGATAGATCTTTGGCTGTTTCCTCAGAGATTTCGGAACATTACGAAACCAGGGCCTTACCAAATATAAATAATACATCTGATCAAGTATTCCTATCCATCGCCTTATCGTATCAACTGTAACATTAATCTCTCTGGCCAATGTTGAATAGTTTATCAATTGCCCGGACATATTCTCAAGGAGACTTGCAAGTATCTGTATTTGACCTACTTCCTGCACATTGGTGAGATCCCGAAGGTCTTCATAAAAAAATTGTTCCAGACGAAGTTTCTTCCATTTGTTGTAGAACCGCCTGTCATTTTTTAAAAAAGGCTCGGGGAATCCTCCGTATTCCAATAATTGTTCAAAAGTACTTTTAGGGATTTTTACAGGTTTATTTATTTCGGATTTCCCTAATTTTGAAGTTACAACCTCTCTTAAGGAAAGAGGGTGCATACGATACAGGAAATATCTTCCCATGAGGCTGTCCCCACCCCGTTTGAAAATATTCATTCTGGCACTGCCGGTTACAATGGTCTTAAAATTTTCTCCGTAACTATCAAAATATCCTTTTAAAAATGTTTTCCATTTTGAATACTTATGGATCTCATCAAAAATAATACCTGCCCCTTCGGAGATATTGGGATTTAGTTCAAATTGGTTTAAAAATTTCTCAGGGCCTCTTGTTATTGCTAATCTGTCTGATTGATTATCCCAATTCGCATAAGTGAATTTCCCCTGTAGAGACCTTGACGTAGTTGTCTTTCCAACCTGTCTTGGACCGGAAAGAAATATCATCTGCCTGTTATCTTTAAAATGATCTGAGATAAGAGAGTCATATATTCTTTTCATAGGGAAATACTAGTTCATCAACAAAGAATTGTCAAGACCATTTTACGACCAGTCGTATATTGGTACAC
>DBOL01000042.1:0-2492 GCA_002299555.1 Candidatus Aminicenantes bacterium UBA647 | reverse complement strand
TCATTTGATGGAAGAGGTTTACATATATCTGTCTTATCCGAACCTCTTTTACTAATAAGATTTAACGATTTTATCTACTTCTTCTCAATGTGAGTTGTATACATCAAATATTCATCTCTATGATCTGCAAGAAAATGTAAACGTTGAACTGCACCAGACCCACCATCGCCTTGTTCACCCCTCACAAATACATCCCGGAATTCACCACCAATTCTTGAGAAATCTGTGTCAGGGGCGCTGTATAACATCACTCCTGTTATATCACCTGAAGTATAAGGATATACTTCATTACGTACTCCCTTTCCTTCTTTGTCCATTATCAACCAAAGACATCCAGGTATTTGGCTTTCAGATACAAATGGTTGAGAATCCCTTTCGAGAATAAAAGAGTATTTTCCACCAGATTGCAATAAATTTGCAGAATCCATCACTGAATCAATCCTTTTATTATCCATTGGATTAACATTGCCATACTCGTCTGTTTCTGAGACTTTTATTGTATAAGCTCCCGGAGGGAGCATTTCTACTTCTCCGTCATTTGTGAAAGCAACATATTGCTGTAATCCTGCTCCCCGATAATCAATTGTGTCCTCAATGAGATCCTTATGAAAAATATTACTCTGTTGAAATGTTACTTTAAACTTCTCCGGGATTCCACCGATTGAATTTATCAGGATCGTTCCGGATGTTGAATTAATGGTCCCAATTGAAACTTCCTGGCCTAATTCACCAGTAAAAGTTTTTCCGTCAACTTCATAGATAACCGTTCCGGGCATATAGTTACTGGTAGTTATTGCTATTACATTATTGATTGAAGTATTGGTTTCATCCCCGCCCCCGGTTTTTCAGCCGGCCATGATCAGGAATAATGAAATGAGGATTAATAAAAATAGTTTAAAATTTTTCATATTGGTATTCTGTCTACAATTTTATTCCGAATCCGAGTGAAGTTTTAAAACCGCCCAGTCTAATATCAACACCATTCACTTCATCGGAAGGTGAACAATAACCGAGCAGGAGTGAGACAAAAAACTTCTTCCCAAGGTTGTGGGTTATACCGCTGTCCAGGAAGAATCCGAACTTTGAACCATCCACGGTTTCACCGAAGGCTTCTTCTTTATAGGAGAACGATGCCCCACCGATCTCGATCCGGTAACCCATTTTATCCGAGAGTTCACCCCAGTATCCCAAACCGAATAACAAGACCTTCTGGGTCGATTTTGCGGTTTCATCGAGGACCGGCGTTGAACCGTCTTTGCTGAATCCTTCATATCCGGCCAGTAGATAAAAATCTTTTATAACTTTAAATCCGATCTCGAACCCCGGGAAGATAACAGATGAACCATAAATATCTTTGTAATTACTATCAGAAGGAAATAGAAGGTTTGCCTTTGCCGAGAAGAAAAACTTCCCCCCATCTGCTCCTGGAAGAGACAAAGCAATAAAAGTGATAAGAACTATCATAAGTGTTTTTTTCATTGTTTTCTCCTTGTTATAAAGTCAGAATGTTTGTTTCGGCAATAATGGCCCCATTGGGAGACATTGCAGAGAATTTAAAACTTACACTTTCATCGGCTTTAAAATATTTTTCGGTGTATTTATAAGTACCTGCAGTCGAATATCTTTTCACTTCCGACCAGATCCCCTTTTCACTCTTGTAAAGTATAAAGGCAGACGTAGCCATCGGACTTTCATGTTCAATCACATCCAGTTTCATCTCAATATAATCTTTGCTGATTATCCATGCTCTCTCCGTTTTTCTTATTCCCGTGAGAACCAGTTGAGGCGGATAGAGTATTTTTTTGAAAATAATTTCAACTTTATGATCTTCACCTATATTGGAAATAATATATGGATTTGAGATGGACATCTCGATACCGTTATCAATTATTTTATCTATCTCAAAACCTTCTTCAGGATATATAAATATCTTTACATCTTCGCCCTCTTCAGATTTATAATGTATATTGTCAACACTTCCCCCCTCTCCTGTAACCGAGATCTCGGTGATATATATTTTTGTGACTATCGGATAAAGAGAAATTTTGGTGACAAAGACATCATCACTTCCCTGATCTCTCTGATATTGGTTGAATGTGGGGAAATTTGTACTCTGGGTATAACCAGTCACATAAACAACGCCGTTGTTATCTGCTGCTATTCCACGCCCATAATCTCTCTCATCCCCTCCCAGGTATGTTGAGTAGAGGAGGCTTGCTGAGCCGCTCTGATTGGTATCGATGTTTGTTATAAAAGCATCATAGTCTCCCTGATCTCCCTGGTATTGGTTTAGTGTGGGGAAATTTGTACTCTGGGTATAACCAGTCACATAAACAACACCGTTGTTATCTGCTGTTATTCCATAGCCATGCTCCCATTCATCCCCTCCCAGGTATGTGGAGTAGAGGAGGCTTGCTGAGCCGCTCTGATTGGTATCGATCTTTGTTATAAAAACATCATAGCTTCCCTGATCTCCCTGGTATTGGTTGAGT
>DBOL01000053.1 GCA_002299555.1 Candidatus Aminicenantes bacterium UBA647 | reverse complement strand
TTTCGAACTATACAGTTGTAAGGGCACAAAAAGAGTTTAATAAAGGGAAACAGGGGCTGGGATTCATTGCAACATCAGTATTAAGAAATACCAGTAATGAGGATCTTGCTTCGATTATGAACAAGGAAGCATATGGCTTCGGAATAGACGGTTGGACCGCTCTGGATAAAGATAAAACATGGGTCGCAACCGGATGGTTTGGTTTAAGTCAGGTGAAGGGGACCAAAGAGAGGATCACCGATCTTCAAATGGGTTTCCCTCACTATTATCAGAGGCCTGATAATGATTACCGGGATGTGGATGAGGAAGCAACATCTCTAAGTGGATATTCAGGAAGAATTGCTGTAAATAAAGAGAGGGGAAATCTGATGTTCAATGCCGCGATCGGATTTATTTCTCCGGGTTTTGATGCAAGGGATATGGGGTACCAATGGGATGGAGATATTATCAACGGCCATATCATGGTCGGTTACAAATCTTACAAAAAATGGAAATTTATAAAAGAATGGCGTGTTTTTCTGCTTACTCAAAGAAATTATAATTTCGGAGGGGATAAGGTCGGGGAACAGCGGCTTATTCTCATTAATAATACTACATTTACTAATTTCTGGAGCTTTTACTGGCAGTGGAGCCACAATCCCCACATGTGGGATAGTGCCAGAACAAGAGGCGGTCCGTTGATGTTAATGCAGAGGTACAATTGGATCGATTGGGGAGTAAATAGTGATGGGAGAAAACCATTTGTTTTCGGATTCGGAGCATTCCATCTTATGAGTGATTGGGGAAGGTCTCGTGACTCTTTCTCTCTAAGTTTCAGGTGGAAACCGGGCTCCAACTTTAATATGTCTGTTTCTCCCAATTATGAGAAGAATATAAACGGTTCTCAGTGGATAGGTAATTTTGAGGATCCCGCGATGGTGTCTACTTACGGAACAAGATATGTATTCGGAGATCTTGAGCAGGATACAATCTCATTGACACTCAGGCTTAATTGGATATTCTCACCGAAACTCAGTCTTCAGGCTTATATTCAGCCATTTATTGCTGTCGGACATTATAGAAGCTTTTCAGAATTCGCAAAACCGAAAACTTACAATTTCAACAGATATGGAGAAGGAAATTCCACAGTGTCCTATAGTGATGAAGAATTTACTATTGATCCCGGGGATGGCGGAGAGAATGTAGTTTTCAGTGATCCCGATTTTAATTATAAATCTCTCAGAGGAACTGTTGTTCTCAGATGGGAATATAAGACTGGTTCTTCATTGTTCCTAGTTTGGACCCAGAATCGGGCTGATTTCAACAATCCAGGAGATTTCTCTTTAAGACGAGATTTCTCGGATATGCTGAGTGCTGCAGGTGACAATATTTTCATGTTGAAATTTACATATAGATTCAAGATGTAGTGACTGATATTAATTTTAGTTTTTGTACTTGAAATAGGTAATAATGGGTAGTATTATTGTCAGATGAAAATACTACCCGGTTTCAGGCATAAGAAAAACAGTCCCCGGATTCCGGTAGAACTTTCAAAAAAAATCAGGGGACTGTCTGCTGACGGGATCAAGCGTGCTGTATTCGATCTGGATAACACTATTCTCAATGGAGATATCGGTGAAGCTCTTTTCTGCCGTCTTAAGAACCTGGAAATGCAGGAGAGTGTAAGAGTTGACGGAAATCTCATTAATCTCTCCTGGAAAGACTATAAAGGAATGATTGCAAACGGGGAAAAGGAGAAAGCATACAGGAGGATAACAGAATGTATGGAATATATTCCTGAGATCCTGATCGCTGATCTGACCAGGGAGTTGATGAACAGTGATTTCAGACACATTGAACATTCAGGAGAGAAGATCCCGATCCCCCATATTGATCCGGGGATGAATTCTTTGATCAACCTCCTTATAAATGAAAAATTTGAAATTCATGTGATATCTGCAAGTAATTCTATCTCAGTTAAAGTTATTGCTGACGAATATCTTGAATTGGGAAGGGAGAAAGCTTTCGGGATCGAGTCTGAAAGATATAAAGATGAAAATGGAAGAGAATTCCTCACTAGAGTGCTGAAGGGTCCTGTTCCGGTTAATAATGGTAAAGCGGATTTATACCGGGCTTTAATAAGTGAGGACATGCCATTAATGACTGCCGGAGATTCTGATTTAGACTTTCCGATGCTGGATCTTGTTTGTGATGGTGGTATTGTTCTGTGGCGGGGTGATAAAGGTATTATGTTTGAGAAATTAAAAAATCTAATCGGTGAAAGAGCAGAAGTTATCTTTCTTGCTGAGATCGGATTCGGACAAGGGGCAGCAAAATGAGAATAGTGACCCGTCCTGATATGGATGGCATTGTATGTGCGACACTTTTAATGGAAGTATTTGATATCACAGAGCCGATCCTCTGGGTTGAGCCTGTTAAGATAAATAGTACGGAGGTGGAGATTAAAGAGGGTGATATTATTGCAAACCTGCCATATGATGATAGATGCAGCTGGTGGTTTGATCATCATTTCACAAACTCAGTTGATGCGGATTTCAAAGGTGAGTTCAGGTTGGCATATTCTGCCGCAGGGATCATTTATGACTATTTCAGGGATGATTTCAAGAGGAATTATGACAAGCTGGTTAGAGAGACTGATAGAATAGATTCAGCACGTCTTACAAGAGAAGAGATACTTCTTCCGAGGAATAACCCTTTTGTAATGCTTTCATTTACGATCAAAGGAAATAATAAAGGGAATGAAGCATATTGGAATAAAGTAGTTGATCTTCTCAGAACTGAAGATATTGAAGATATAATCGAAGAAGATGAAGTAGAAGAGAGGATTAGTAGAGAAATAAAGAATGATCTTGTATATAAAGAACATCTATTAAAACATACAACGATTCATGACGGGATATCGATAACTGATTTCAGGCCGCTTAAAACTATTCCTTCAGGTAACAGGTTTCTTGTATTTTCACTCTTTCCTGACACATATGTTAATATGAAGGTCAGATATCATGATGAGAAAAAGGGACATATTATCCTTAGTATCGGCCATAGTATTTTTAATAGAAAATGCAGGGTTCATTGCGGGAAGCTTGTAGCCAGATTTGGCGGTGGCGGACACCTTGGTGCAGGGTCCTGTAGTTGCGAAGAAAGTGTTTATGAAAATTCAAAAAATTCGATCCTGTCAGATTTACAAAATAATATTGAGATATGAAGGGGGAAAATATGAAGTCCATTCTGTCAATTCAAATAATTTTACTTTTAGTTTTTTCACTTTTGGTCCCGGATCTTGAGGCAAAATCTTTTTTATGGGAAGTAGAAGTTAAAGGGGAAAAGAGTTATATCCTCGGTTCAATTCATATGCTGAAAAAAAGTTCTTTCCCTTTGAAGAAGGAGCTTGAGACCGGGTTTGATAATTGTAACTTTCTCGTGGTGGAAGCTGACATCTCAACTGAAAATATGGGTGAGATACTAAGGGTAACTATGGAGAAGTCCGGGTATAAGGATGGCACTAAGCTTAAAGATCATATCTCTCCGGAAACATTTAATCTGGCAAAGAAGAGAATGGATGAACTGAACATGTCCATTGATTATTTTAAAAATTTCAAACCATGGTTTCTTTCAATGTCGATCACCAGCATGGAATTGATGAAACTTGGCTTTGACCCCAATATTGGTGTTGATAAATATTTCCTAAATAAAGCGGAAGGGAAAAAGATCCTTGAACTGGAAGGTATCCCTTTTCAGATCGGTATCTTTGATAATTTTTCTGATAAAGAGAATGATATGTTCCTTCTCTCCAGCCTGAAAGAAGCTGATTCACTTGGTGAAAATGTTGATGCAATGGTGACTGCCTGGCAGTCCGGCGATATCAAGGCTCTTTCAAAAATGGTGACAGAGAACAGGAGTGATGAAGCAGAACTTGAGGATATCTTTGCTATTCTAATTGACAAAAGGAATTTGTCGATGTCCGTTAAAATGGAAAAATGGCTCAATGAAGGGGGTCGATATTTTTTTGTAGTGGGGGCTGCTCACCTTGTTGGAGAGAAAGGAATAATAAATTTATTAAGAGAAAAAGGGTTCAAATTGAATCAAAAATGAGCATAGATGATATGATTGGAACATGAATCTACAAAACGAATTTGATAATGGCATAGCCTTCCGGGAGTTCGAGTTGCTTCTTGGAGAGAACAGGAGTATTCACGATCTTCATTATAAAAAATTTTCTCCGGATCAAAGGGAACTATCTTTGATCAGATCTATTGGCGAAATGAAGATCATTGTTATTACCGAACCATGGTGTGGTGATTCCCTGGCTTCTCTTCCAATATTAATAAAAATGGGAGAAATTAATAAAAAATGGGAAATTCGTGTTTTGTTAAGGGATGAGAATCCGGAACTTATGGGTAATTTTCTGACAAACGGCGGCAGAGCTATCCCTGTCTTTCTTTTTCTTAACAATGAGGGATCGCTGATATCCAGGTGGGGCCCAAGGGCAGATAAAGTTCAGGCAATATTCGAAGGCTATCGTGATAAGATCAATTCAGGTGAAATTGACAAAAAAGATGTTCATCTTGAATTGAGAAAATTCTATGCAGCAGATCGCGGAAATGCGGTTATGAATACAATTATAGATATGTTAGCAAAGAATAAAATATAAATGGAGGAAATTTAATGAGTATAATTAAAAAGATTTTTATTGTTTTGTTATTCGCAGGATTGATATTACCAACTTCGGGATTCAGTTCATCAAAGGATATTCCCGATTTTTCTACAACTGAAAGGGCTAAGGTGCCTGAAGAGTTCAAGTGGAAGATCAGTGATATTTTCCCATCTGTTGAAGCCTGGCAGAAAGGGACTAAAGTGTTTGAAAAAATGATCCCTCAGATCGATGAAGCATCAAAGGAATGGACATCATCTGCAAAAAATATGTTGAAATTCTTTGATACTCTCAGTAATGTTTACCGTAAAGGTTACAAACTTTATTCATATGCAAGCAATAGAAGTAATATGGATTTGGGTAATCCTGAATTTCAGAAAATGAAGGGACAGATGAGGTCATATTTTATAAAGATCGGATCAATGACCTCTTTCATTAATTCAGACATTCTGAAACTGGGTGGAGAGAAATTTGCTGAATATGTGAAGCAGGAAGCGGGACTTAAAGTATACAGTTTTGAGATTGAAGAAGTGCTGAGGATGAAAGCTCATGTTCTCCCTCCTGATCAGCAGAGGATAGTTTCCCTGACAGGATTGTTCAGCGGTGCTCCCAGCAGGGCATCAGGTATTCTGAATAATGTTGAAATGCCCAATGCAAAAATAAAACTTGCAGATGGAAAAGAAGTTGAATTGAATTATTCTAATTATGCTAAATACAGAAAATCCAAGAACCCGGATCTCAGAAGTAAGGTTATGAGAAAATACTGGGGTAACCACAGAATGTTTGAAAAAACATTTGCAGTTCTTATTGATGCAGAGATGAAAAAGCATGTTTTCAATTCGAAGGTTGGGAAATTTGAAAATACATTGAAAGCAAAACTTTATCCGAGCTCAATTGATACTAGTGTTTACCATAACCTGATCAAATATACAAAGGAAAACCTTGAACCTCTTCACAGGTATCTGAAACTGAAGAAAGAGCTCCTGAAACTTAAAGAGTATAAATATGAAGACATCTATGCGTCAGCAGTAGCTAAAGTTGACAAATTGTATACTTATGATGAGGCAAAAGATCTGATCATCAAAGTTATGAAACCTCTGGGAGCTGAATATGAGAAAGGGCTCAGGAAAGCATTTGATGAGAAATGGATTGATATATATCCTAATAAAGGGAAACAGTCCGGAGCTTACTCAAGCGGACTTTATGATGTTCACCCTTTTGTAAAAATGAATTATGACGGCTCCTATTCTGATGTGTCAACTCTGGCTCATGAACTTGGTCATGCAATGCATTCATGGTTCACTTCGAAAAAGCAGCATTTTACAAATTCAAATTATGCAACTTTCCTTGCTGAGATCGCATCAACATTTAATGAAAGTCTTCTTATTAATTACCTGCTGAAAAATGAGAAGGATGACCTTTTCAAATTATTCCTCCTCGATGAATATATTGAAGGGTTTAGAGGGACACTATACAGACAGACATTATTTGCAGAATTCGAACTTACAATTCACAAAATGGCCGAACAGGGCAAAACTCTAACTGCAGATGTTCTTGACCAGAAATATTTGGAATTGACAAGACTCTATTACGGGCATGAGAAGGGGGTTGTTAAAGTGGGGGACTTTATAAGGAATGAATGGGCAGGAATACCTCACTTTTTCCTTAACTATTATGTCTACACTTACAGCACTGGAATTATCGCCTCGATGGCACTTGCTGATACAATTCTAAATGGGAAGAACAAGAAACAGAATATAAATAAATATCTCGATTTTATCAGTGCAGGCGGGAGTCGTCCTCCACTTGATATCCTTAAGACAGCCGGGGTTGATATGACAACGGCAGATCCTTATCTTAAGGCATTTAAACGCCTCAACTATCTTGTTACTGAAATGGAAAAGATAGTAAAAAGACTTAAAAAAAAGAATAAAATTTAATATTAGTAAATAGGGGCCCGGTCTTCCGGGCCCTTTATTTCTCCACAGGAGAATCACTCCTTAATGAATTGTCAGTTAGTTGATGCTTGATATAAAACCTGGAAATAACAACTCCTGTTTTGACCGATAAAGAATAATTCGCTATACTTTTCCAATGGGGGCAAAATGATATTTAAACAGATCAATTCAGGTGGGGATAGGAATTTCTCCTATCTGATCTATTGTGAGGAGACAAAGTTGGCAGCTGTTTCAGATCCTTCACCTGATCCGGTTCCGGTATTAAATGAGATAAAAAAACATAGCCTTGAGCTTCAATATATTTTCAATACTCACTCCCATCCTGATCATACGGGCGGGAATGAATATTTGAAAAATCGTACAGGAGCAAAGCTCGTAACTTTTGAAGGTGGAGGAGGGGACCTGGGAGTTAATGATGGTGCAGTATTAAATGTCGGAAATATCTCTTTCGAGTTCATTCATACTCCCGGACATACCCCTGATTCAATATGTATAAAGGCCGGGGAAAATCTTGTTACCGGAGATACTCTGTTTGTCGGAAAAGTGGGGGGGACCTACACTGAAGAGGAAGCAAAAGTAGAATTTGAGAGCCTTAAAAAACTTATGTCACTTCCAGGGCATTTAAAAGTATGGCCGGGACATAATTATGGTATAGCTCCATCATCAACTATCGATAATGAATTAAAAACAAATCCTTTTATAATGCGGCTAAATAAATTTGAAGATTTTCTATGGCTTAAACAGAATTGGGCAACATATAAAGTTGAGCATGGGATCCAATAATAACTGATAACTTATGGCTAAAGAGTGGTTCAATGACTGGTTTGATGAAAATTATCTTCTGATCTATAAACACCGAGACATGGAGGATGCAGGGCTCCAATTTAACCTGATCCTGAGGGAAGTTGTGCCGGAAAAGGGATGGAAGATCCTTGACCTGGCATGTGGAGAGGGGAGATACTCTTATTTATTTAATAATAAAGGTTATAACATTACCGGCTTAGATCTGTCCGAAACCCTGATAAAAAGCGGGAAAGAGAAATTCCCGGGGCTGAAACTGAGAGTGTGTGATATGAGGGAAATATCCGGCAATTATGATCTTATACTTTCTCTCTTCACAAGTTTCGGATATTTTGAAGATGAGAAGGAGGACAGGAAAGTTATTTCAGGAGTTTATAACTCACTTAATCCCCGTGGACTGTTCTGGTTAGATTTTTTCAATTCAGATTTTATAAAGAATACTCGCGAAAAAGAGAGCAGCACAAGAATTATTGATGGGGTTGTTGTTAAGGAGGAAAGATATATAAAAGGAGGCAGGATCAACAAGAAGATTATTATTGGAAGTGACTCCGGCAAGAAAGAATATTTCGAAACAGTGAGAATGTATTCGAAAAATGAACTTGTTGAAATGATGAATTCTAATGGTCTTGAAGTTGTGAAAATATTCGGAGATTATACAGGGTCAGATTGGGAAGAAAAATCAGAAAGGGTGATACTTGTCTGCAGAAAAGTTGTATAACCACAAATGGATATGTCAGATAGCTTATGATATAGTCAACATTTGAAAATGGGATCATAAAGAATGCAATTCGGCTCACTTATATTTTTGTTTTTATTTCTTCCATTTGTTTTATTCTTTGGAAATATCCTCAAGGACAGATCAAAAAAATATTTCCTTGTTCTAACAGGATTTTTCTTCTATTTTTTCGGAATGGGGGGCCTGTCGATCGTTCTCCTGTTCTCAATAATTATAAATTGGATATTCGGACTCATAATCTCAGGGACATCCAAAGAAAGATCATCCCTCAGGATCACATCTGCAGGTGTTCTGGTAAACATTCTCATCCTGACGTTCTATAAATACTCCGGTTTTATCATTGATAATATTGAATCATTGTCCGGGACTGAAATGGAGAGTTTTCGTTCACTTCTTCCATCCGGGTTTCCTATTGGAATATCATTCTTTACATTCGTTGCGATCTCATATCTTGTGGATACTCACAGGAATAAAGATATTGTTTTAAAAGATCCTGTAGATGTTGCCTTTATTTTCTCTTTTTTCCCAAAGGTGCTTTCGGGACCGATCACTTTCCATCACAAATTCATTTCAGAGGTGACCGGTAGCAGGTTCATGTCGTCTTTCGAGGAGGGGGCAAAAAGATTTGTTTATGGACTGGGGAAAAAAGTACTGATCGCTGATACACTTGCAAAATGTGTTAACGGGATTTTTGAGATCCCATCGGGAGATCTTACATTCGGGCTGGCATGGGTTGGGGTGCTTACATTTACGCTGCAGATATTCATGGATTTTTCAGGATATACAGATATGGCTATCGGGCTCGGAAGGATGCTTGGATTTAATATTCCCGAAAATTTTAATTATCCGTATATTGCAATTTCTATCAAAGATTTCTGGAAAAGATGGCATATATCCTTATCTCTTTGGTTGCAAATATATATCTTTCTCCCTGTTGCTTACAAAATGATGAGAAAGATAGACAAAGACACCAGGTTCGGGATCAAGGTAGAGGATATTGCCTATTATACTGCTTCATTTCTTACCATGTTGGTTTGCGGGATCTGGCATGGAGCAGAATGGACTTTTCTTCTGTGGGGTTTATTCCATGGTTTTTTTCTTATAATAGAACATTGGAAATTAGGGAAATTCCTGAAAAAAAAAGTTTGGAAACCTTTACGAGTGCTATATGCATTACTCGTTGTAGTAGTTGGCTGGGCTATTTTTCGTGCTCCGGATACTTCATATGCGTATGATCTATTAAGTTCAATGTCAGGATTCGGAAATGGGGAGGGGACGAGGTATTTTGTATCACTATATGCAAATACAGAAATTGTTATCGCTATAATTGCAGGGATTCTGGTTTCGTTCCCTATATTCAGCATTATAAAGGTTCGTGTCTCTCCGCTCTTTGTTGATAAATTTCCAGGAAGTGTTCGATCCGTATTCCATACATTTTCAGAAATATCTTACTTTTTGTTTTTTACAGGTGTCTTTATTGTAAGCATTATGGCCATATTAGGGGGGACATATTCTCCCTTTATCTATTTCAGGTTCTAGGTAAATCATGAAAGGAATATTGAGAAATATATTAAGTAAAAAATATACGGTGATATTTATTTTGTTGATCTCTCTCCCAATCCTGTTCAAACTGACAGGGATCGGGGAAAGCAGGAATCTGAGAGAGAACAGGAAAAAATCCAACTCAATATCTTTTTACGAAAAAGTGTTTCAGAAAGGACTTAAAGAATTTGAAAAATATTTTGAAAAAAGCTTTCCCTTCAGGAGTCTGTTATTGTCAGAACGGAATTATTTTTATGCAAAGTATCTTGGAATATCTCCTGTAGACAGAGTGATAGTAGGAAAAAAAAAATGGCTCTTTTTAAAAAGGTTAAATGAAAGTGGTAAGGAGATAGATTATTCGGTCTCAATTGAAAAATTCAAAAAAGGTGAATTAGAATATTGGTTTAAAATATTTAATGAAAGATATCAATTCCTGAAAAAAAGGGAGATCAAATTTCTTATAGTTATTGTCCCTAATAAAAGTACGATCTATTCTGAGCATCTCCCCGACAGTTATAGAAAGGTTACGGGTGGTGTCAGAGCAGAGCAGCTGACAGAGTATTTATCTAACAACTCGGATGTACAAGTCCTGAACCTGAGAGACCTTCTCCTTTCAAAAAAAGTTAACCGGGAGGTATATCACAGAACAGACTCCCATTGGAATCATTATGGTGCCTGGCTGGCTTATAGAGAAATAGTGAAATATTTTTCTGAATTATTCAAATGTATTACACCGACCCCTTTTGAAGATTTTCCTAAAAGGGAAATGGCAGGAGCTTCAAGGACAGATCTGGCATCAATGCTTGCCCTAAACAGATCACTATACAAAGAGAAAATCAGGAGATTGTTTACTCCTTCCGGGGAAAAGATCATTCAGTCCCGGTTAAAAAATTTTAAATACAAAAAAGTCAGAACATCTGTTTTTCGTAATAAGAACGGGATGCTTCCAAAAACAATAATGATCCATGATTCATTTGGAAATGGATTGAAAAAATATATGTCAACCTCCTTTTGCGAGATAATATTTTTACTAGACTGGGGGTTCAATTTTTTCCCTGACCTGATAGAGCGAGAGAAACCCTCAATTGTGATATACGAGATCGCAGAGCGGTTCTTTTATCGCCCCATTCCTTCTCCTCCTGAATCTGAAATAGTTAAAAGAAAATGATTTAAGGGCTTTGAATTTTTATTCAGGAGAGTTATATTAATTAATTATATATTAATGGAGGATTATCATGTTAAAGAAAATCAGTGTTATTATTTTTATTCTGATTCTAAGTGCTACACTTTTTTCACTGACCACCCCCGGAGATTATTTTAAGAAGAAGATCGGGGATGATCGGGTTCTCATTCACTATGATGGAATAGTTAAGTATATGAAATATCTCGGTGAAAATTCAGGAAGGGTCAAAACTATTAATGAAGGTATGTCGACAAGAGGTAATCCCATGATCCTTTCATTTATCTCTTCATCCAATAATATAAAAGATCTTAGTAAACTTATAGAAATAAACAGAAAACTTGCAAATCCGGATAGATTGAGCAAGTCTGAGAGAGATCAACTTATTTTGAATGGGAAAGTATTTATTCTGATTACCGGAACGATCCATTCTACTGAAATAGCTTCAGCACAAATGATGATGATCCTTGCTCATAAATATGCTTTAAGTTCAGATCCTGAGATTGAGAATATCCTGAAGAATACTGTAATAATACTAATGCCGTCCATCAATCCGGATGGAAATATAATGGTATCTGAATGGTATGAGAATAATCTGGGTACAGAATTTGAAGGTGGTCCGCTTCCTTATCTATATCACCATTATGCAGGGCATGACACAAATAGGGATTTTTTCATGTTAAACCTGAAAGAAACAAAGGTGGTTAACTCTGTACTACATAAAAAATATTTCCCTCAGGTTTTTCTTGATATGCACCAGATGGGAGTGACCGGCCCCAGAATGTTCGTCCCTCCATTCAAGGATCCGATCAATGAAAATCTTGACCCCCTGCTTCTCAGAGAAACGGATATCATTGGATCTTTTATGGCACTTAAACTTCAGGAAAATGGTAAAAAGGGAGTTGCCTCAGGTTATGCATTTGATGCTTACTGGCCGGGAGGTTCAAAGAATACAGCATGGTACAAGAATGTTGTCGGCATTCTGACTGAGCTTGCAAGTGTTGCAATTGCTTCCCCTCTTTATATTGATCCGAATGAATTAAGGGTTGCATCGAAAGGACTTCCTGAATATAAAAAGCAGGTGAATTTCCCTGATCCATGGGAGGGAGGCTGGTGGAGAATCAAAGATATAATTGAATATGAAATGATAGCCGCTGAAGCTTTGAGTGAGATCGTTGCAAAGAACAGGAGAAGTTTTTTGGAGAATTTTCTCTCCAGTGGATTGAGAAGTATCCAAAAGGGCTCAGAAGGCCCGGTCTATGGATATTTGATAAATAATTCTCAATTGAACAGATCTTCTGTGATCTCTTTTCTGAAAAGGATGAAAGAAGGCGGAGTGAGAATTTATAGAGTGAAAAAAGATCTGATTATTGGAAACAAGATCTTCAGGGCCGGGTCCTTTTATATTCCACTTTCACAGCCTTATGGAAATTATGTAAGGGTAATGATGAGCAAACAGATATATCCGGAGATCAAGCACATGAAGGACGGGCCCATCATTGAACCGTATGATTCTGCAGGCTGGACACTTCCAATACAGATGGGAGTGTGCTATGAGGAAGCAAAATTCAATCCGGACATGAATGATCTTGAAGAAGTGGATAGCATTGTGTATGAATTTGAATTGCCGGAAATAGACGGAACTTATTATGTTTTACCATCTGGGAACAATCGGAGTGTGATCGCAGTTAATCGTCTTTTTAAGAAAAATGTAACGGTATTCAGGAATCTAAAAAAAGGGAAATTTGAACAGGGAGATTATGTGATCAAAAGATCTGATCTCGGTAAAAATTCGTTAACTGAAGTGTTAAAAGATACCGGAGTACTGGTTGGAATTGCTGATGAATTTGCTTCGGGTACTATTATTGAAATCAGCCCCCCCAGGCTCGCAATTTACCAATCCTTCCTTTCGAGTATGGATGAAGGATGGACAAGGTGGGTTCTTGATGAGTTCAAATTCAGATATACAATAATTCATAACAAAGATATCCAGGCCAAGAGTTTTCCGGGGAGATTTGACGCAATTATATTTCCTGATATGAGTAGAGATACAATTGTGAAAGGAACCTACCGGGGGTATTGGGGGAAATATTTTGAAAAAATGCCTCCAAGGTACAAAGGAGGAATAGGGGAAAAAGGATTAACTAATTTAAAGGATTTCATTAAGAGGGGGGGCACGGCAATATTTCTTGATTCTTCTTATGAAATTGCCCAAATTGATCTGAAACTTCCATTTATGAATATTCTGAAGAGAGTCGGGAGGGATAAATTTTATTGTCCAGGCTCAATACTGAAGGTTAAAATAAACACTGATGATCCAATTGGATGGGGAATGGAAGAGGATAATATCCTGTTCTTTTCTCACAGCCCGGCTTTCCGGACATCTTTGCCGACAAATGGAAATATACAAAGGAGGGTCGTTTCAAGATTCAGCAACAATGGGCCTCATCTTATAAGTGGATATTTAAAGGGTGAAAGATATCTCAACAGAGCTGTAGCTTCAATGGTATTTGATTATTATAAGGGGAATGTGATCGTTTTTGGCGGAAGGATCCAGCACAGAGCACAAACCTTCGCCACATTTAAACTCTTATTCAATTCGATCTATTATTCAGGCATGAAGAACTGATTGACTTATTTCTGGTTACGTATTAAAGGCGTAAATTTTTTCATTGTGTTGAATATCATTGTTGAGGAGTCCTGCCATTACGCTCTGCTGCTCAGCATTGACTATCTTTGTATATATTTTTTTCGTACTATAATATAAGATGAGTTATAGATCACCTGATTCCGAACTCGAGCGATGGAAGCCCGGTGTGTCAAAGAATATTCTTCTGCTTATTGCGGGATTATTATGGGTTTTTATTGGGATTTTCCTGAATTCGCTCTCCTACTCATGGCTAAAGGATAAAGAGATCAAAACCATAATTGTTATGGGAATTGCCGGAATATTTTTATCAGTTCTGATCCATCTTTTCGGATTCTTAAAAATAGTCAATAAAAACATTCTCAGGATAATTCCGCTGGAAGGGAAAAGGTGCTTGTTCTCTTTTTTTCCATGGAGAAGTTATGTTCTGATAAGTATAATGATAATTTCAGGGTCTTTCATCAGGCATTCTGCAATTCCCAAAGTCTACCTTTCTGTTCTTTATACCGGGATAGGGGGGGCAATGATATTATCAGGATCAAAGTATTTATATGTCCTGTTAAGTGTTGTTAAAGGAGTGAGAAAGGAATAAATATGTCTGGCTAATAGCCAGATCTGAATATATAATTTATTTTAACTCGAATCTGGAGGAAGCTTTTTCCACACCGTTAATTATTATTGTCAGGACATGTTCACCAGGATAGTGTTTCCTTGTGGACATATCTGCAAATAAATGTTTTCTATTATATTCTCTGATGCCGGGTTTGAAACTGTTCTCTGTTATCTTAAAAACCTTACCTGATAATTTACCGTTGGATTTCATGAAATCCACTCTGTATTCGATTCTAACCTTAATACTCTCTGATTCATTGATATGTAGGTTGAAAGAAAAATATAAATAATCCCCGATTTTGATTGGAGATCTGTCAAAACCAAGATTATTGATATGAATATTTTCCGGATCTCCATATCCGAACAATAACATTGCTTTATTATCTCCTGATTTCAGAAGGGTTCTGCAAGCGTGTTTTACTATCCAATCAGTTCTTTGTGAATTTCCGTACCATTTATCACATATGGAAAGCATTAAACCGGGATTATCTTTTGAAATATCGTTCAGATTGTTAGCAACACTTCTCCTCACGAAGTCCGATTCGTCTTCTTTTAGATTCTGAAGGATCGGTATTATCAGATCAGGGTCTTTTTTAAATTCGGGTAAGGCCATAGCCCATGGAAGTCGGGGCCTGCACCCCTCACTTGAAAACCTCCTTACATTAGTATTCGGATCTTTAGACCATTGAAACATTTTCAGCATTACTTTTTCCTGATATTTTATAATGAACGGCCTGATAGCAAATTCGGATGAAGAATATTTTGTAAATTCATACAAAGCTTCAAGTGATGTGTCAAGATCATTAATCCCAAAAACTTCAACGAAATCCGGGAGGGACATAGCCGTAAATCCTTTTATATCCGGCGCCGCTTTTTTTAATATGTCACATGCTTCTTTAAAATCAACAGGTAATATTTCCTTAAGAGCAGTGCTAATATGCCTCATTTTCTGTTTCAATTCCAAATCTTTCCACTCGCGTGTATATACAAGTTTCAGGAACTTATGCTTATCGAATACTTTATAAAATTTCAAAAGTGAATCAGAAAATTTTTCAATGGAATCTTGCGTAAAAAATAATTCCTTAAGTTTTTCTCCCATTTTAATCTCCGTTATTTATAAGGCTGTCTTATTTCATATTATTGTGCATTACTGGAAAGGAAATTATCCGATCAGCAATTTGATCTGTTTAAAGTGTCGAAGTTCATGTTTCCCGATAAAAATGATCCACTGGAGCATGTTCATCCTCCCGTAAGCAGGATGCGGAAATTCTATCCCGGCCATATCATATTTTGAAAACTCTTTAAGGAGTTTGATCAGTTCAGAACGGGATTCATCCATTTTTTTCAAGATCTCTTCAGAATCGATTGATCCATCAGGTTTTGATATTTCAGGAGCATTAAATTTTTCTTTAACTATCTCAACCTCAAACTCATCCAGCGAATGGAGGTATGAGGTAGTTTCATCTCCGGATGCCAGATTCTTTTTTTTTGCCCGTTCCATTTGTCTGTTCAGTAAGTCGGTTATGTAAACTTCTGTTTTATATAAGTGCTGCAAAACTTCATCAGGAGACCATGAGTTTGCTGAATCTTTTTTTTTCAGTAAACTGATTTCTTTCCCCTGAACATAGTTTTTCATGTCAGATCTTACATCTTCAACGTAATTTATAATTTCTTCAAGATTTTTTTTCATTTTGTCTCCATAAAACTTTTTCAATTTTAGTCTATTCAAATCTAATAGACAACAGAATAACTTTTTCGGGAAAAACGAGTATACTATCTGATACTCTGTTCAAATTGTATTTGGTCCATTTAAGTAATATAATAATTTAATGGAAGCAGGAATAAATGAGAGAAAATGATGAAGCAACATTCGTAACCGGGCAGCAATTGGGGCTCCTCGGAGGTCCGCTATATACAACTTACAAAGTCCTCGGGGCTCTTCATTATGCAGAAAAGAATAATGGGAGAGCGGTCTATTGGCTTGAGACAAATGATGCGGATTTCAATGAAATAAACCAAATACACTATATCGATTCAGAGAAAAATCTCAGGTCTTTAAAATGGGATATTGACTCAAAGGGATATTCCTGCGGAAGCATCCCGGTTGATGAAAAACTTATCTCAATTCTCAATGAATTTTTTAATACCATAATTGTTACTGAACACACAGCAGATCTGAAACAAATGGTTCTGGATTGTTATGTGTCAGGGAAAACTCTCGGAGAGGCTTCGGTATGCCTTGCCGGTAAAATTTTTGAAGGCTTTGACCTTGAGTTATTCGATCCTTCAACAAAAGATTTCAGAAAATTTTCAAGATCGATATTAATGAAAGAGTCGGAAAATACTCCGGAAGGAGAACAATGCAACCTGTTTTTCATGGATGGGGAAAGGCGAACTCCTGTTTTCAGGAAAGGCGGTGAATTTGTAAGAAGGGATGGTAGCACTGTTGATTTCGAATCATATCAACTGGTTCCATCGTTAAAAACAAGAAGTATCTGTCAGGATGCTTATTTTTCGACTACTGCATATATAGGAGGTCCCGGGGAAGTGAAATATTTAAAAGAATTTGGGCCGAATTTTAAATTCCACAATGTAAGACCTGCGGAAGTAATTGGCAGGATGAGCATCGATATCCTGGAACCTTCAGTAAAAAGAGTTCTAGGGAAACTCGGAAGTGATATTTCTGAAATTAACAGTATTGATAAAGATGAAATGATCAGGTTGAAATTGAAAGATCTGACAGGATTTGATAAAAAAGAGCTAACATCAAGATCAGATACGATTGTTAAAGATTTGATCGTTAAGCTTAAAGATATCGGGCTTTCAGCTGAAAAACTCGGTAAGAAACTGAAGGTTGATATAAAAGAGTTGATAGGTGTTGAGCGAAAAATAAACAAAGAAAAGAGCGAGACAGTTATTCGAAAAATTGAAATGCTGTATAAACATTTGCGCCCCTTCGGGAAAAAACAGGAGAGGGTTTTTAACATATTTTATTATATGAACCTCTATGGCGGCAGAGAATTCATTAAACATATCTATGACAGATATGATAGATCCGTCAAACTAATGGAGACAGGCAATGACTGATATTCTTATTTTTGGAGCGCATCCTGATGATGCGGAAATATTTATGGGCGGGACTATCCTCTATCTCAAGAACCAGGGGAATAGTGTCGCCGTGTGTGATCTTTCTATGGGAGAGGCAGGGACCTATGGATCCGGTGAAAGTCGTCAGGAAGAACTGAAACGAGCTACAACGCTGATGGCCCTTGACGATAGAATAACCCTTGATATGGAGGATGGTAATATCAGGAATAATAAAGAAAATCGAAATATGATAATCAGAGTGATCAGAACGGTGAGGCCTAAGATCGTTTTCTCATTTTCTGATAAGCTGATTAGGCATCCTGATCATAAATACTGCGGTGAAATGGTTCGAGAGAGTTGTTTCCTGTCAGGACTTGAAAAGATAAAGACCGAGAACTCACCCCATCGTCCTGACTCTTTTATAGAGTTTCCGGAGTTGCTGATCGCAAGGCGCCCGGATTTTATAATCGATATCACACCTTTTTTTGATAAGAAGAAAGAGGTGATCAGATGTTACGGGTCACAGGTGATTGGGGAGGGGGAAGATGATTCAGGAACCAGGACTCTGATCAGATCCAATAATTTCTGGGAAATACTTGATGCCAGAGCGCTACAGGCCGGAGCAATGGGAGGGGTCAGGTATGGTGAACCTTTCTACTCCCCGAATCCTCCATTGATCCCTGATCCGGTCAGATCTTTTTCGAGGGAGATAGTATGAATATTGCAATATTGAGCTATCACAGGATCGGTGGCTCCGGAATAGTTGCTTATGAGATCGGAAGGGCAATGGCGGAAGAGAGAGGGCATAATGTTCATTTCATAGGGCTTGAACCCCCATTCCGCCTGAAGGACAGATACAATGATAAAATACAATTTCATAAAGTCTGGTTAAAAGAGTATCCTGTTTTCGATTTTCAGCCTTATGCAATGGCGTTGGCATCTCAACTTTCCGAAATAATAATAAGAGAGAATATTGATATAATTCACAGCCACTATGCATTACCTCATGCTGTCTCGGCACTTCTTGCAAAAGATATATCGGGAAGGGATGTTAAATGTGTGACCACTCTTCATGGCACGGATATAACTGTTGTAGGGGCTCATCCGACAATGATGAATATCACAAAGTATGCAATAGAGAAGAGTGATGCGGTGACAGCAGTTTCAAACAGTCTTATCAGGGATTCGGAAAGCAGACTTGGAATAGAAAAGGGAAAGATCAAATGTATTTATAATTTTGTAAATACCGAATTTTTCAATTCCGGGTTGAATACTGATATTGCAAAGGAAATGGATAAAAGAATAATAATGCATGTGTCTAATCTCCGCCCTGTAAAATCTCCTGGTGATGTTATAAGGATATTTCATAAGCTGGAGGAGGAGATGCAGGATCAACTTGAGCTTTGGATAGTTGGAGAAGGGCCACTTCAATATGAGATGATCTCTCTGACAGAAGAGTTGAAGATCAGGGAAAAGGTCCGGTTCATAGGTATATGTTCAAACCTTGGAGGCCTCATTGCCTCTTCCGACCTGATGATACTTCCAAGCAGAGAGGAGTCATTCGGACTTGTCGCTCTTGAAGCGATGGCATGTGGTGTCCCAGTTCTTGCAAGCAGGGTCGGAGGATTACCTGAGGTTATTGAAGATGGGGTTTCAGGTTTCCTTTTTGGTCATGGGAATGTGGATGAAGCAGCGGAAAAGGGGCTTCGTATTCTTAAAGGCAAGAATTATTATGATGGAATTGTAAAAGAAGGATTGAAAACTGCAAATGAAAAGTTCTCAATGAAAAAGATCGTTACTCAATATGAGGAACTATACCTGTCATGCTGACAGAAGGTTAGTTTTGTGAAAGGAAATAACAAGGGATCTTTCAAATCTTTAAATCCTCTTCTCCCTTACCTGCGAAGATATTTTATGCCGCTTCTCAGTGGTTTTATTTTCATCCTGATCCAAAATTACAGCCTCGTTAAAATTCCATTCTACATGAAGACTATTCTTGATGAAATTGTTGCTGCAAACCGTTTTCATGTTATCTCCGGACTAATGGTGAATGTATTGATCTATACATTCATTGAAGCAGTTTCTCTATACCTGATGAGGAAGATCATCATAAGTGTTTCAAGAAAGATCGAGTATGAGATCAGGCAGCGATTATACAATTCACTTCTTGGATTTGAATACCCTTTTTTTCTCAAAAATGAGACGGGTGATATTTCTTCAAGAATCACTAATGATCTTAATGATGTAAGAGTTCTTCTGGGGCCGGCAATAATGTATGCTCCGAATGCTTTATCAAGAATAATTATTTTTTTCCCGGTACTTATCGGATTGAGTAAGACCTTGATGTTGATCATAGTTCCACTACTTACATTCCTGATATTTCTTATATTTACTATTCTGCCAAGGCTCCGTCCTAAATTTAAAAAAATACAGGAAACTACAGCAACAATAAATAACAGAGTATGGCAGACCGTAACCGGGATGACCACAATAAAACAGAATACTCTGGAGCAGACAGAGACCGAAAGGTTCAGAGAACTTAACAAAAAGTATGTAGATGTTCAGCTGGATATGGTCAAGTTGAGAAGTTTCATCAGGCCTCTGTTTATTTTCCTTTTTTCAACAATCGAACTCATTATACTTTATGTAGGAGGAGGAATGGTGATCTCAGGATCTCTAACGATCGGAGAACTTCTCCAATTCAACATAATGATATCGGCACTTACTTTCCCGATACTATCGCTCGGATGGATAATGTCAATGGTCCAATTAGGGATTAGTGCAATGGAAAGGATCAACTATATTCTTGAGGAATCTGTACCTGTAAGAGATGTTCAGCTTCCGCCGGGGAAAGATCTGGAGTCCATCGAGATAAAAGATCTGTCTTTTAGCTATCCGGGTTCAGAAAAAAAAGTTTTGAACGATATAAATATGGTCATTAAAAAAGGTGAAATGATAGGTATTACAGGAGATATAGGGTCAGGAAAATCGACTTTTCTCGACCTCCTTTCCGGATTGATGACAGCCGATCCCGGAATGATCTTTGTAAATGGTATTGATACATCGGCAATTGATAAAAGCAAACTCCATTCACTTTTTTCAGTTGTATCCCAGGACCCATTCCTGTTCTCCGGGACCATTACGGAGAATATTTCAATAGGGATGGAGGAACCAGATGAGGACAGGGTCAGAGAATCGGTTGCCATTGCATCTCTTGATACCGATGTTAATTCCTTCACCGACAAATATGAGCAAAGAGTCGGAGAAAGGGGGATAACTTTATCCGGTGGACAGAAGCAAAGGATGGCCATTGCAAGAGCATTATCAAATCCGGCACCTGTACTATTGTTCGATGATCCTTTGTCAAGTGTTGATTCTAAGACTGAGACAAAGATCCTTTCGAATCTGAAAAAAATAAGATCGTCGGACGAGTTGGATGTATTCAGGACTGTGTTGATCACTTCTCACAGGATCTCTGCTCTGAAAGAGTGTGACAAAATATATGTATTCAAAAACGGCAGTATTATTGAATCAGGTGATCATAATGAACTTATCAAAAATAAAGGTAAGTACTATCTTGTATCTGTAATGCAACAGATGGAGGATGATAATGACCAATAAATCAGCTGAGAGCAAGTCAGGGTCCACCCTCGATCTGAAATTGATGAAAAGGCTTTTCGGGTATATGGTCAAATACAGTCCGCTTATAATATTGTCTGTAATATTATTATTGCTTCTGAACTTTGCGAGTGTTATGCAGCCTTATCTCATTAAGGTCGGGATCGATGAGAATGTGATGAGGGGGAATATTGATGGTTTAAAGTCACTCTCTTTTCTTATATTCTCATTAATTATTATTGCATTCGGGTTGAATTTCTCTTTCAACTATATTGTTCAATACATCGGGCAGAAGTTATTGATTGATCTCAGAATGGACCTTTTCAAGCATGTCCTTAAGTTGCCGAACTCATATTTTGACAGAACTCCTGTTGGGAAGACCCTTACGAACGTTACTAATGATGTTGAAGCAATAAGAGCATTCATTTCTGAAGGAGTAGTCACAGTTGTCGGGGAGCTTTTAAAAGTATTATTCATCCTGACAGCGATGTTTATGATCAATTATAAGCTTGCACTTCTGACACTGGTTTCCATTCCTGTTTTTGTTATCGGGACGTTTCTTTTTAGAAACAGCATAAGGAAAGGTTTTGCGGGAGTACGGAAAGCAAATTCCGAGATCAACACATCACTTGTAGAGACCATAACAGGGATAAAGGAGATAATACTATTTGATCATAAATCAAAAAGCAGAGATAAATTTGAGGAATCGAACAGATCTTATCTCACGGCTTACCTGAAAGTAATAAATGCTTACTCCTTATATTTTCCTATTATTGAAATAGTCTCAAACATAAGCATGATAATTGTTTTTTTTTATGCGCACTCGATCATCGGGGAGTCCATAAAGGTAGGAGAAATATTCGCATTTTTCACTTATATCAATATGTTCTTCAGGCCTCTGAGAGAACTTGCGGAGAAATTTAATATGTTCCAGTCTGCTATGGCTGCATCCGAAAGGGCGTTTAAATTGCTTGATAAAGATATTACTATCCACAATATCCCGAATTCGATCAAAAGCAGTGAGCGGATGGATGGGAGAATTGAATTCAATAATGTAAATTTTGAATATAATAAGGGTAGCAGGATACTCAAAGGGGTCTCATTCCACATAGAAAAAGGTGAAAAGATAGCACTTGTAGGGAATACCGGCAGTGGAAAAACTACAATTATAAATCTGATAAACCGGATTTATGAAGTGGAAAGTGGTTTGGTGAAGATTGATAACAGGGATATTAAAGAGTATGACCTTGAATATCTGAGAGAGCAGGTCGGTGTGGTACCCCAGGATCCGTTCTTTTTTAATGGGTCCATATATGAGAATCTTTCTCTTTTTAAACCGAATCTTACATTTGATCTGGTGAAAAAATGCTCTGAAAAAGTCCATGCTGATGATTTTATAGAAAAATTCGAAAATGGTTATGATGAACAGGTATTGGAGGAAGGGAAAAAATTATCCGCCGGTCAAAAGCAATTACTTAGTTTTACACGAGCTCTGATTAAAGATCCCTCGATAATAATTCTGGATGAGGCAACTTCCAATATTGATTCAGAAACAGAAAAATTCATTGAAGATGCTACCAGAAAACTTCTTGGAGAAAGGACTTCAATTATTATTGCTCATAGACTCTCTACCATTAAGATGGTTGACCGTATCATTGTCCTTAAAGATGGAATAATGGTGGAAGAAGGTAGTCATGATGATCTAATACGGAAAAGGGGTGAATATTTTAATCTGTACAAGTCGCAGGTTTTTTTATTAAAATAATTTTTTTTTGTTGTATAAAATTTTTTAAATGCTATAATTTTAGTACAAAATAATAGGATTTATCTAATCAGGAGGAGTAATGAACTTTAAAATTAAGTCAATTTTAATTTTTTCTGTAATCATATTGTTTACTTTCAGTATGATCGCTGCAGATACTGTTAAAATCAGAACTGTTGGTAATGCCCCTTTACTTGGACTCAAAAGAGGTCAGAAAATTGACAGTGTTGATCAATTAAAAATGCTTATGGAAAAGTATAGTGCCCGTGTTGAACAGGGACTGCAGAAAGTAGGAGCTGACTTTCTCTATCAGCCTATAATGGATGCAGTTGCAAATGGAAAAGTAGTCGAGAAGGACGTTCCCGTTGGAACACCTCTTAAATGGATGCTTTTTTATTCAGGAAAAAAAGTACGTGATAAAGCAAATCTGGTTTGGGCTGGAAAAGCAGCTTTGCCGGTATTCTGTATTCCGGTACAAAAAGATTGTAAGGACTATAAGGTTATAATTCCAAAAGCTTGCGGAAATATAACTCTTGCTCATGTTGCTGACAGTAAACCTGTTTGCGGCATTGTTGTTTCTCCCGCGATGGTTAATCCGGGTGAGCCTGTGACTATTGATGTCAGCAGTGCTAAGTGCGCGCCTGTTTCAGAAGTTACAGTATATTTTGAAGGGAAAAAGATTGAGACTAAGAAGATCACTTCTGACAATCCTGTATGGAAAGCTGATCTGAAAAATCCTGGAAAATATAAAATGACAGTAAGAGTTCAGGGTGTTGATGGTGAATTCACTAATTCAGATTGTACTGCAGAAGTTACAGTTAATTATCCTCCGGTTTGTGATCTTAAGGTTACTCCTGAAAAGGGCATGGTAGGAAAAGTTATCACAATGGATGCATCCGGTTCAACAGACAAAGATGGCAAGATCGTTAAAGCAGAGATAACAATTCTTGATAAGAAGAGTGGTGATGAAGTTGAAAAGAAAGTGATAGACTCTGCTCCATTTATCTGGGAGAAAAAGTTTAAGAAAGCCGGTGAGTATGGTATTTTACTCAAAGTTTCAGATGATCACGGTGCTGTTTCAGCAAATAATTGTGAATTTGATCTTCGTATAGAAAAACGTCTCTACTTCCTGGTAGAGGGTGGTCCCGGAGTTGCAAAAGGAACATATACCGGAGTTGCATTTGCACGCGCTGGTATTCAGTACTTTATCGTTCCACAAAAGTTCAGCCTTATTGCTTCACTCGGCGGAGCTTTTGTACTTTCAGGCGAACCTTTCGTACACCATTTCCTGTCTAACATTCTGGTAAATGGTCATTTCGATAAGTTCTTCGTGGGTGCCGGTATTGGATTCAGTTCAAAGGTAAGAGAAGCTACACTTAGTGATGGCGTAATGCTTGATGAATGGAACTCAGACTTTGATATAGTATTAAATGTTGGTTTTGATATACTTGAAACTGCATCAGGAAAAGGATCTATCTTTGGTGAGCTCAGAGCTCCTATCAAAGAGGGATACACTTTTGAACATTATCACGAGATCCTCTTTGGATTCCGTTATATATTTTAGTTAAAACTTGTAATAAACATAGAGGGGCAGGCTTTGTCTGCCCCTTTTTTTTTTCACACGCGCCCCTAGATCGTTCTCATTTTTCATTGATAAATTATAAATAGTTTCTTTTATATTGATTAAAGCAATAGGAAATCTGTATAATATAAATGTTTGACTATTAAACTTTCCGGTGAAAATTGATGCCGGATCCTGGAAATAATTTGAAGAAACTATTATTATTCTCCTTTTTAATATTTTTTTTACTAATAGAACTTATGCCCGTAACAGAATTCTCGGGTTATTATGAGAACCGGTTCTTTCTGATCTTTAATAATTTCGGGAGTGAACAGAGTGATAACAAAATATCTGTCGGGGACTACAACAGGTTAAGATTAAAGTTAAAAGCAATTCCATCGGATAAAGTAAAAATAAATCTTGCGATTGATTTTTATTCCATTTATGGTTCCCTGATGTCCCCTGTAGGTGTTAATGATAAATTGCCTGAGGAGCAGATCGGCACAGCTGAAAAAATTGATGTTGACAGGGTATACGCTGATCTGTACTTTAAGTATTTTGATCTGAGTGTAGGTAAGCAGAGAATTGCTTTGGGAGTATCCTACCTCTGGGCACCTCTCGATATTTTTAATCGTGTTAACTTTCTTGAGCCTAAAGAGGAAAAGCCCGGCGTAAATGCAATTAAGCTTTATGCACCTCTGGGAAAGGACAAATCGGTTATAGTTGTCTTCCTTCCTGATAACGATCTAAAAACATCCGGGAAGGCTTTAAGGTTTAAGTGGACAATATTAAATGTTGATGCCGGGTTTACTTATATTAATGGATATCAGATCTTCCGGAATGTTTACGGCCTTGACCTCAGAGGGGAGAATCTTGTCGGTTGGTGGATCGAGTACGGATCCTTTACAACTTTTCGGGAAACTTACAGCAAAGTTGTTATTGGTGTTGATTATACTTTTCCTTTCGGAAGTGGGTTGTACTGGATGAGCGAGTATCTGCATGATAGTGGAGGTGAGGCAGATTTCGATAATTATGATTATGACCTGATAACAAACGGGAGTAGATTTACACTTGGGAAGGATTATCTGTTCTCTATGCTCAGGTATGGGATTTCTGATTTTGCTTCTTTCTCAGTCAGCTATGTTGGGAATCTCGAGGATGGAAGTTTCCTGATCAATCCGGCAATTTCATATGAAATTTTTGATAATGTTTTAATTACCTCAGGGTTATATATCCCAATGGGGAAAACAGGTGGAGAGTTAAATAAGCAGGGTATCGGAGCCTTTTTTTTATGGCTTAAAATAAATTTTTAACGGAGGCAATAATGTCATTACTGCAGTTTGAAAATATATCAAGGATATATCATACGGGGGATATTGAATCTTTTGCTCTGAGATCAGTTTCGTTTGCAATTGATAAAGGAGAATTTATATCGATCGCAGGTCCATCCGGTTCAGGTAAAACTACGATATTGAATATATTAGGTTGTCTGGATAAAGCTACTTCAGGTAAATATTATTTGGATAATGAAAATATAAATGAAAAAACCAGTAATTCCCTTGCGTTAATAAGGAGAGACAAAATAGGGTTCGTGTTCCAAACCTTTAATTTAATTCCCATATTAACTGCATTTGAGAATGTAGAGTTTCCTCTTATTCTTAATGGAGGAATGACGCAGGGTGAAAGGACAAGAAGGGTAGAGAAAATACTGGATGAAGTGGACTTGCTTGATCTGAAGGGGCGGAAACCTTCCGAAATGAGTGGTGGACAACAACAAAGAGTTTCCATAGCAAGAGCACTTGTAAAAGGGCCTGAATTAGTACTTGCAGATGAGCCTACAGCTAATCTTGATTCGAAATCCGGGAAAGATGTGCTTGATCTGATGCTTGATCTGAACACGAAGTTAAGTGCAACTTTTGTTTTTTCTACACATGATGAGATGGTAATGGATTATGCAAAAAGATTAATTATGTTGAAGGATGGTGAAGTAGAGTCTGACAAGAAGAGGGGATAATTATGAGTTTTATAAAACTTGGTATAAGAAATATTTTCAGATTCAAGAAAAGGACATTTATAACTCTCTCCGCCGTTTCACTTCCACTTGCACTCCTGATAATAGGAATTACTTTAATGAATGGAGTAGATAAATATTCTCTTACCAATATTATTGATAGTCAGACATCTCATCTTAAAGTATTAAAAAAAGGATATTTTGAAGAAAAGGATGAGCTGCCCACAGATAAGGTTATTACTGAATGTGCTGCCCTGGTTGTGAATATACGGAGTTTAGATCCTGTGATCGGAGCTGAAAGGAGGATCATGTTTCCGGGAAGTCTCATAAAGGGGAGTGACGAATTCCCTTGCATAGGTATTGGTGTTGAGCCTGAATTTGACCCTTCGGTATTTAATATTAAAGAATCACTTATTGAAGGACAGTGGATAGAGGATGGCGAATACCAGATCCTTATCGGGAAGGATTTTGCAGAGGATCTGAATCTTGGAGTGGGTGATATTATAACTGCAAGAGTGATCACGTCCAGAGTTGACAATCAGTTCACCTGGAATGCGGTTGATTTTGAAATTAGAGGGATCTTTGACACTTCAAATCCGAATGTGAACAGTGGATTTGTTTTTCTCCCTATTGAAGTTGCACAGGAAGCAATGAGCCTGGGGCCAGATATAACAGAAATTGTAATTCGTTTAAATACAGATGAAAAAGAGAAGATAGAAGAGGTTAAAAAAATCATTCAAAATATAATAAACAATTCAGATCTTGATTATGAGGTTTACTCCTGGGATCAACTTGCCGGTGATTTTCTCGCGATCAGTAAGATGAAGACCAAAAACACATCCATGCTGATCATGATAATGCTTTTTATTGCATCCATGGGGATCATAAATACGATGTTAATGGCCGTATTTGAAAGAACCCGGGAAATCGGAATGATGATGGCATTAGGTATGAGAAAATTAGAGATAAAAATGGTCTTCCTTTTTGAAGGTGGTTTTATTGGAATTCTTGGATCTCTTATGGGCTGTATCCTGGGTGGCCTGGGAAGCTGGTATCTCGAAGTTTATGGTATATCACTGAGATCTTTTGGAGAAACATATGAAGAAATTGTTGCTACATTCTACCCGGTAAAAGATACTTTTTATGCAGATTTGACATTTGAACCCCTCTTTTATACATTTCTGCTTGGTACTTTTATCTCGGTAGCGGCAACTTATTATCCTGCTAACAGGGCGGCCAAATTGGATCCGGTTGAAGCTTTGAGGCATTTTTAGGAGAGTGATCATGTTTTCAATAATATTAAAACTGGGATGGAAAAATATTTCAAGAAATAAAAAAAGAACATTCTTTACAATATTAGCTATAACTGTAGGAATAATGATGCTTGTATTTGCATCAAGCTATATTCAAGGGATAATGAATGGAACTACGGAAGTAGCAAAGAGGATGAGGACGGGGCATGTGAAGATCATGACCTCCGAATATTCGAGATTAGAGAGGATAATGCCGAAGGAGGAGCTGGTACTGAAATCAGAGGATCTTACTGATCGGATACGGAAGATAGATGGTGTCAAATTAGTAAGTCAGATGGTTAAGTTCAATGCTCTTATAAGTAAAGATGAATTAAATGAACCTGGTCTGGTTGTTGGTGCTGATCCGGGGATTATAAAAATGCATATGGGGATTGATGACATGTTGATCTCAGGAAAATATTTCAATGGTGGAGAAAAAGAGGTCATGATAGGGAGAATATTCGCTGAGAAGTTGGGAGTGATGGTAAATGATGAACTTCTGCTGGTTACTACAGATATTAATTATTCCACATACGCGTTACCTTTCAGGGTTTCCGGAATCTTTAACACCGGGTACACTTACATAGATAAACATATGATTTTTGTCCCTTTGAAATTTGGCAGAGAGATACTGGATTGTCAGGATTCTTCACATGAGATATTGATCTATCTGGATGATCAGGACAAAGCAGCTGAATTTACATCAGGTATAAAAAGTATCCTTAGTGAAGGTATCTACGGTGAATCAATTGTTGCCGTCCCTTGGGAAGATGATGAGATCATTGGTGAACTGATGCCAATGGTCAAACAGGTCTGGCAAAAGATCCTTGGGATCATTCTTCTGATAGTTGCAATAGTGATCCTCAATACGATGCTGATGATTGTAATGGAGAGGTATCAGGAGATCGGGGTTTTAAAAGCATTAGGACTAAAGAGCAGAGAAGTCTTCTCGATGATAGTTACAGAAGCTCTGTTCATTGGAACTATAGGATCTGTTTTTGGAGTTCTGTTGGGGGGAGGGTTTTCCGCCTGGCTGGAGAAAACCGGAATAAACTTTGCTGAAATGGCCGGGAAGGATATGTGGGAAAAATTTGATATGCCCCTCGTTCTTTTCGGAAATATCATATATCCTGATCTTACATTGGAGATCATAATAAGTTCCTTCTTCTTCGGAATATTCATATCTGTTTTAGCTGTGTTGTATCCAGCCTATAAATCATCAAAAATGCTTCCGGCTGAAGCATTCAGGTCAAAATTAAAAGTGTAAAGTGAGGTTGAAAATGAAAAAAATAAAAATCATACTGGTTTTAATATTTATACTGCTGGTTCCTAAAGTTGCTGCTGAGGATATAGATCCATTTGATATCCTGAGTAAAATAGACTCCAATATGACATTTGAGAGTGCATATGCGGAGATGAAGATGATCATAACCATTAAAAAAAGGAAGATCACAAAAAAATTTAAAAGTTATTCGGTAGGAAACACAAAATCCTTCATTGAGTTTTTAAGTCCTGTGAGGGACAGAGGAACAAAAATGCTTAAGAAGGGAAAAATTATAAAAATATATTATCCTTCTGCTGAAAGGATCTTAAGATTATCAGGACATATGTTAAGGCAGAGTATGATGGGTTCTGATATGTCATATGAAGATATGACTGAACGTTCAAAGGAGTTGAGAGAAGAGTATTCGGGTGAAATGTTTCAAAATGAAGTGTTGGATGAAAATGAGTGCTATGTTCTTATGCTTACATCAAAAATAAAAAAGCAGACATATTTTAAGAGGAAGATCTGGGTGGACATCAAAAGATTTGTTGGTGTCAAAGAAGAGTTGTATTCAAAAAGTGGAAAACTTGTTAAGGTATCAAAAGTGATCGAAATAAAACTATTTAAGAATAGATATTATCCTGTAGAAATGATAATGGAAGATAAATTAAGGAAAAATTCCTCAACGAGAATAATTGTTGAGAAGATAGAATTTAATATTGCTATCCCTGAGGATATGTTTTCTGAAAGAGCACTACTGAAGTAAAAAAAAAGGGATGGAAACCATCCCCTTTTATTTTGGTTTTTTGTATGGTACGAAAGCTTATTGCATAGCTTCCTGAAGCTTTTTGGAAGCTTCCTGAAATTTCGGATCACTCATATACTGCATCATCTTGCCCATGAGCGAAGCAACTTTTGGACCCATTCCTTTTATCCTTCCTTCAAATTGTTTGAGTTCATCCGGAAGATCACCACTACCTTTAAAAGAGTTTTTGAGATTAGGATACTTCTTTTCCATCTCTTCCATTTGAGGTTTTAGTACTTCCATCTTTTTTGCAAATTTTTCTATAGCTGAAATTGCGTCATCTACATTCTCACTCTTATCCATATCTTCGATATATCCGTCAAATGTATCAAGAAAGTCTGCAATAACAGCTTCCGGTCCAGATTTTTTCCCGCACCCTGCCAAAACCAGCATGATCACCATCATGATCACAATTAAAGTAAATTTTTTCATAATTCCTCCAGAGGATATTTATATCATATCGGTAATAGAATATCTACATTATTTGGAATAGTTACTTAATATAGATCAAGTTCTATAAGGCGTGTTTCGATAGGCCCATTAAACAATTGAATCTTCCTCGAAGTTCGTAAACCGATCTTTTTTACAAGCTCTGTGCTACCACATAGAAGGAATGCTTTTGATCCCTTGCAATTATGTTTTAAAAAATCACCGAACTCCTTATAAAGCTTTCCGGCCTCTTCTTCATTTCCCAGCCTTTGCCCATAAGGAAGATTGGAGATTATCATTGAATTTTCAATTGATTCGATCTCACGAAAATCCTTTTTAATGATATTGACAATTTCTCCACCTCTGATCTCATTCATGTTCTGACGAGCTGCCTTCACATTGATCTTATCTATATCACTGCCGGATATAAGTCCTTCTTCAATCTCTCTAATTTCATTGTCACATTTTTTTTTAACTTCCTGCCATAAGTTCTTTTTAAATCCGGGCATATTGAAAAATCCAAAGGTCCTCTCTTTAACAGATGAAGGCCTGTTGCCGTATCTTAAAAAAGCTTCACTCAGGATGGTGCCGGATCCGGACAATGGATCGTAAAGTGGTACCGACCCATCCCATTCAGAGATCCTGAGTATTGCCGCTGCAAGAGTTTCGTGTAATGGAGCAGAAACAGCATTAATTCTGTAACCTCTTTTGTGGAGGGATTTTCCTGAAGTATCATAACTGATAGTACAGAAGTTATTTCTTATATTAAGGTTGATCGGAATATCCGGTTCATCTGTATCTACATTGGGCCTTGTATTGAATTTTTCACGGAAACGATCGGCAATTGCATCCTTCACCCGGAGTGCTGCAAAACGTGAATGTGTGATCTTGCTGTTCGAAACTGATGATGAAATAGCAAAGGTTTTTTCCGCCGACATAAAACTTTCCCAATCAATGTTAAAACACTTCTTGTATAGTTCTTTTTCGTTATGGACCGTGAAACTGACAAGTGGCGCTAAGATCCTGCTTACTGTCTTAATCATATAGTTCAGCTTGTATAGCACTTCATCATCAGCAGAGAAATAAACACCATTGTAAGCAGGTTTGCATTGATCTGCTCCAAGCTCCTTAAGTTCTTCAGCGGCTATTTCACTCACACCTCTTTGAGTCTGAGCAAAATATCTGCTTGTTGCCTGGAAAATATATTCTTCTTTATCTTTAATCATTTAGTTTTCGAGTACTTTTATCTTCCTCTGCTTAGGGCCTATTTCTTTATAATCCAAATCAAAGTTAAGTTCAAGGAGTGAGGCACTTTCACTGAGGAGGAATGGGAGATCTTCCCGCTCTTCTTTGTTAAACTTCCCGAGAACATAGGACGTAATGTCGTTGTGGGCCGGCCTTGAGATACCGATTCTGAACCGGTTGAAATCTCTTGTACCAAGGGAGGACGTGATAGATCTTAATCCATTATGTCCTCCGAGGCCGCCTCCATATTTGAAGCCAACGATCCCAAAATTGAGTTCAAGATCATCATGAATCACAAGTATCTCATCCGGGATTATCTTGTAAAATTTTGCAACAGCTGCCAGCGAGGTCCCACTCCTGTTCATAAACGTTTTCGGTAAGATAATATGTATTTTTTCTCCTCCGATCTTGAAATCGGTCATGGTACCGTTAAATTTTTCCTGCCATTTCAGTTCCTCGAAAAAGGAGAGATATTCAATTAGCTGCCAGGCGGCATTATGTCTGCTGGAGAGATATTCACGCCCGGGATTTCCGAGGGCGGCAATCAGTTTTATCATTTTTTTCCTTTAAGAAAATTTTCAGGAAGTCTTGTGATCTCGGTTGTGTGATCATCGCTTTTTATAGACTCATATGCATCGTTTATATTGAAGAATCCTTTTACTTTGAATGGGAACTCATATGCTTTATGAGAGGAGAGGTCTGAAAAGCCCTTCCCATTTTCAACTTTGAGAACACCATAAGGCTGAATGTGATCGGGTATAGGTAGTTTTACTTCTTCTATTGTTGTTATGATACTGCTTTTATTATCAAGCTCTGATTTCAGGAGTGATGCGTCCTCTTCACTGAAAAGTTCCTTAATATATCTCTCAGCGATTTTTTTCTCTTTGTCAGAAAGTTTGGAATAATTGATGATTTTGTCATCAAATATAAGATCGCTGTCTTTTCTGTCAGAAATGAACCAGTGAAAAACAACTCTGTCATATGTTCTTAATTCATAAGTTACATTATTAATTATTGAGGAAACTCTGAATAATCTCTGCATGAATATCTCCCGAGAATAAGCTTTACTATAATACAAATTCGGGAAGAATACAATGATCACTAATTATATATTTGTTGGTTGTTTTGACATTATTTTTTTTTAAGTTTAAAATTAACTAACTTTTTATATGGAGAAAAGAGAGGAAAATGTTTGGAGATATTGAAAAGACTAGGACAATTTTGATTGTTGATGATGAAATTGACATCCTTAATCTATTAAAAGAGTTCCTTGAAGACAAAAAATTCAAAGTTATCAGTACTGATGATCCACATAATGTTGTACCTATTATTGAAAAAGACGAAGTTGATCTCGTGATAGCAGATCTGAAAATGCCGAAGATGGACGGAATTACACTTACCAGAGAGATCCTTGTCTGTAACTCTGAAATGCCGGTAATTATAATGACGGCATATGCATCAATTGAATCGGCGATAGAGTCGATCAAGGCCGGTGCGATCGATTTTATTACTAAACCCTTCAAATTTAATCATACACTTTTTGTTGTAAATAAAGCTCTGGAGAGGCGGGCACTTACAAAACTTGCAAAAAAAAGCGTTTATTATAAAAAACTTTCTCAGACCGACGAATTGACAGGGCTGTTTAATCTAAGATCTTTTAAATCAGTGTTGGAAGAAAATCTTAAAGAACATAAAAAGCTGGGGAAAGGATTGAGCCTTATGATGGCTGATATAGATGATTTCAAGAGAGTTAATGATACTTTTGGCCACCTGTCAGGTGATAAGGTTCTTTCTGATATTGCTTCAATTCTATCGAAATCAGTGCGAGGTTGTGATTTTCTTGCCAGATATGGTGGAGAGGAATTTGCGGTTGTATTACCTGAAACAGGAAAAAGGGCTGCATTGAAAGTCGGCCAGAGAATTCTTGAAGAAATTGAAAATTTCAGATTTAAATCAAAAGACGAAGAAGCAATAGGCCTGATCACAATTACCGTTGGGCTTGCTACATTCCCCAGAGATGGACAGACAGGCCAGTCACTCCTTGAAAGTGCAGATAAAGCATTGTACAAAGGGAAGGAGATGGGTAAGAACAGAATCTGCACTCCTGAGGAGTGTTTTTAGGGCATTTTCAGGGCCTGTTCGAAATCACCTTGTCTAAAGAAGCTGAGCCAGTCTTTTTATCCCTTCCTCTATCATTTCTGTATCGGGATAGGAAAAATTAAGCCTTATTTCGTTTTTCTTCCCTGTTCCCTTCGGATAGAATTTCGCTCCCGGAATAAATGCCACTTTATTCTTGATCGCTTTCTCGAATAATTTGTCTGTATCAATTGATTCATCAAAAGTTACCCATATGAACATACCTCCATCTGGGTTTGTCCATTTTGCTCCTTCCGGCATATATTTTTCAAGTGAATCCATCATTGCCTCTTTTTTAGGCTTATAAAGATCAATTATCTTTTTAATATGCGATCTCATATAACCTCTTTCAATGTATCTTGCAGTAACCCTTTGAGTAAGACAATCGGGGCTTACATTCACTTTTTGTGCCCACTTGACCATATGATTGATGGTTTCAGGAGGACCGGAAGCAAAGCCTAATCTAAGGCCGGGGCCAAGTATCTTTGAAAATGATTTTGCAATTGTTACAAGTTTCGGGTCATTAAACTCAGTTCTGGCAATTTCCCAGAGTGTCATTACCCTTTCTCCCGAAAATCGTAGTTCCCGGTATGGCTGGTCCTCAAGAATGGGCAACCTGTACTTTGTTGCAACTTTTATGATATCTCTTCTTCTCTGCAGATCCATGGTCCTTCCGGTTGGATTGTGAAATTCAGGGATAACATAAATAAACTTTACCGGAGCGTTTTTGGAGGTCAATTCCTCCAGTTTTTCCTCGAGAAGATCAGGGCGCATTCCCAGCTCGTCCATTTCTATTCCGACCAGACGGGCCCCGCATGCTTCCATTGATGTGATCGAACCAGGAAAACTCGGAGCCTCACATAGAATTATATCTCCCGGATCTATGAGGGTTCTGGTAAAATAATAGATCCCATTCGTTGATCCGACAGTGATCATCAATTCATCATCATTTAGATATGGAACTTCTTCAAAATTTTTTATTATATCTTTAAATATCTTATCTCCATCACTTGCACCATATTGAAGAGCTTCCGACCCTTCACTCAGTATAACTTCCGAAAAGAGTTCGGAAAGTTTTTCTCTCGGAAATGAGTCAGGGTGGGGCAATCCTCCTGCAAATGAGATTATTCCCTCTACACTTTTTGTTACCTTGAGGATCTCTCTGATAAATGAATGCTCCATCGTATTGGTTGCTTCTGAATATAGATCATCAAATAAAATATTATTCATTATAACTCCTGATTGCCGGAGCCCGAATCCGGGCTCCGGATCTATTGATTAGCTTCTGTTTATCCTTAAAAGATCGGTCAGAATTGAAAAACCTGTTTCGATCTTTCCGGCACCCGGGCCTACGATAGTTACATCACCAAGTAGGTCTGTGGTAAATGTAAGAGCATTTGTTGCTCCCATTACTCCGGCAAGTGGATGGGACAGATCGATCATTTCAGGCGAGACCGATCCTTTCACTTCTCCATTATTATTTTCTACACTTCCTATCAGTTTCCACCTTTTATTATTGTTCCGGGCATTATCCATATCTTCGGACTTGATCTCTGTGATCCCCTTACATGGAATGTCCGATACTTTCAAAGATGCTCCCATTACTATATTTGCAAGTATTGTTACTTTTCCCTGTGCATCGTGGCCTTCCACATCGCCTGTCGGGTCAGCTTCAGCATAACCTTTATCCTGAGCGATCTTCAGGACCTCATCATATCCGACACCTTTCTCCATTTCGGAAAGCATGTAGTTTGTAGTTCCATTAAGGATCCCTCTGATCTTTGATATTTCACATCCTGCCAGAGGACCATCCGACAAGTTTATAACAGGTGTTCCTGCACATACTGTCCCTTCTATAAGAAATTGAGCACCGTTCTCATCAGCTATTTTTTTCATTTCAGGGTAGGCAAGTGCTGCCGGTCCTTTGTTACTTGTCACTATGTTCTTTCCTGCTCCCAGTGCAACTCTGCAATGCTCCATTGCAGGGCCACCAGTCTCAAGATCTGTATAAGTGAGCTCCAGAATTGTAGTAGCATTGCTATCTTTTATCATTGACAGATTATCCCAGTCTTTAATATCGGTAGAAAATGGAGTTTTCTGGGAACCTTTCCCGAGAAGCTCATTGATATCTAACCCCTGAGGATTGTATACATTACCGAAATGAAGGTCGGAAACGGCAACAATATCAAATTCAAAATCATATTTATTCTTCAAGTATACTTCTTTGTCCCTGAGTATCTCACAGATCCCCTGTCCGACAGTACCAAAACCAAGAATTGCTAATTTGTGTTTCATCTTTTTCTCCTATTTGTATGAGAGTTTTCCGAAAGTGGCTTTGTGCCCTCTCTTCATTATCTCTTTCGCATCATTTGTACATCTTACACATTTATAATAAATTACATTGCCAATTTGTTCTGCATTGGCTAATCTTTCATCCTTAGGCAGGAAATAGGCTCCCATAGTATCAAGGTCCCTCGAAGTGCCGTCACTTTCGTATTTTATCGTCATATCTGTCCCTGAGTCCAGCACTTTGTATGCATTTTCTGTCCAGTCGAAATCAGCAAGACCCAGATCCGGATTTATTCTGAGATGTCCTGCAACTGAGACGCCTGGTATTCCGGATTCTTTAAGTTCTTTTGCGCATTGAATGAACATGTCAGGCGATTGACCGTTCCCGAGGTTGATCTCATAGATAGCTGTGGAACCATCTTCTCTGAGATATTCCTTCATAATGTTCATAAGCATTCTTAACTGTATTGCATTCTGGGTAGAAAGAAGCATTGATATCTTAAAACTCAGGTTCTTTATATCCCTGGCAAGATAACATGCCGCTACAATAGTTGACCAACTTGGATTAAGGAAGAAATCTCCTCCTGTATTAACCGCAGTTCTTAGAACACCGTCAAGATAAATAAGGTGGTTGTTGTTGGCAACTTCGACTCCCCCAAGGTTACCAAACGGAGTACCCATATTTTTAAGGATCAGAGCACGTGAATTGTTGTCAGGAGAAAAAGTTTCAAATTTCTCACCGGTTATTTTTTCGAGTCTCTGATATATTTCATTACTTTGTGGAGTGCTTACCATGTTCGTATTACAGAATTTTTCTGCCTGCATGATGTTTTCTGACATAGCAAGAGTGGTAAGGAGTTCTCCATTGAGAACATAATCCTCTGTCAGAGCCATTACAGATATAAATTCTTCGGGGACAAGTGTTTTCTGATCTTCAGATATCAGCTTCATTGCTCTCAGCGTGATCGGAGCTCCCTGCCAACCCGATACCTGAGTGGTAGCGATCCCGGGCTTCGTGAAGCTGATGTTCTCCTTTTCAATGAAATCATCTACTTTAGGAAATACTTTCGCGTATTCTTCGGCTTTTTCCAACATTTCACCAAAACCTTTTTCTTCAGCTACTTTCTTACGGGCAGGATATTCTCTCATCTTACGAATTGACTCTTCAATTGCAGAAGCTCCTCCGTAAGATTCTTTCAGAGCATCAATCTGCTCCATATCTTTTTTTGACAAAAACGGGAAATGTAAACTCATTTGTTCTCTCCTTTTTAATTAAATTTAACGATGGTATCTTTTATTTTTGAAAGTGCTTCTTCAATCTCGCTTATAGATGTTGCATAGCATAAACGGAGGTAACCCTCACCGTTCTCCCCGAATGATGTTCCCGGAAGAAGTGCTACCCCGGCCTCGGACAGAAGATAGTCGGCGATCTTTTCAGAACTTTTTCCAAAACTTTTAATGTTCGGAAAGACATAAAAAGCACCCTCCGGCCGCAGACATGTTATTCCCGGTATATCGTTCAGCCCATCTACGATTATGTCTCTTCTCTTTTTAAATGTTTTTATAACATCGTCTACCTGTTCCTGGGGTCCGGAAAGAGCTTCGATCCCTGCTATCTGTGTGAAAGAGGCAGTGCATCCTACCGAATGGGTCATAAGAAGTCCTACTTTATATGCTAATGCTTCAGGCATGATCCCGTATCCAAGTCGCCAGCCGGTCATCGCATATGTCTTTGAAAATCCGTCCATTATTATTGTACGCTTCTCCATCCCGGGTATCTGGCGTATACTGGCAACAGGTTCTCCGGAATATACCAGTCTTGTATATATTTCGTCAGATAATACCCAGAAATCAAATTTTTCTGCCAACTCCGCTAATTTTTTCAGGTCTTTTTCAGGAGTTACTCCACCGGTTGGATTAGAAGGGGAATTGATTATCAATAGTCGTGTTTTCGCATTTACCTTTGCTTCAAGTTCATCCATATCAAAAGAAAAATTCTTTGATTCCCTGAGTGGGATCGGAACAGGTTTTGCCCCCATAGTTTCAATTATAGCTCTGTAACTCGGGAATCCGGGGTCCGGATACAAAGCTTCATCACCCGGTTCTAAAAGAGCCATCATTGGAAAAAAGAGGAGTGGCTTGGCTCCCGGACCAACAACAACCTGGTCAGGAGTGAAGTTCAACCCGAGTCTTTCTCCTGTGTATTCTGCAATTTCCTTTCTTAAGGAGGGTATTCCTGCAGAAGGAGTATACCTGGTCTCGCCATTCATGATAGCATCTGTCCCGGCTTTAGCAATATTGCCAAATGTCTGAAAATCGGGTTGTCCTATCTCCAGATGAATGATCTTTCTACCGGAGGCTGCGAGTTCATTTGCTTTTGCCAGAACCGCATATGCACCCTCAGGCTCAAGATGAAGGGTCCTGTCTGCCAGTTGATCGAATTTCTTGTTCATTTCAGTCACTTCCCCTCTACAACTTTTTTATTGAAAGATCATTAAGCTTTTCCGGAGTAGGAAATCCTTCTGCATCCCAGCCTCTGACTTGATAATACTTATCCAGCCAGTCAGAAAATATTTCCTTTGTAAGAAATTTATCTTTGAACATTCCTGCTTCCTGTTTCTCTGAAAAGAACCGTTCCGGGAGAGTGTCACTTGATCTTGATCTTCCGTTTTTGTAATTGTACATCCTTGTCATATTTGATATTTTCTCTCCAAGATCAAGCAATTTTTGAACATCTACTTTTAATCCTGTTAATGCCTGAAGAACAGGAGCCAGCCTGTCTAGTCCGAATGGGACAAAATCGCATATAACAAGGGAATTTCTGGCATTTACATCATCCTGTCCCTCTTTTATGAATTGTGGGGTGTTTTCGAAAGTAAGATTCCCTGCCATCTCATCAGAACATGACCAGAACCTTGTATGACTGGCAAAATCAGATGTAGCAAGAGTAAGTCCCATTGAGGAACTACCCTTAACATTAACTCCCGACAATTCCATCCCGGCTATCTGTATAGCAAAATATTCCGATCCTTTACCTATTTTTTCAGAAGCGATCCTCGTTCCATCTGCAAGCAGATCACCAATCCCGTCTCTGTTAGCAATTTTCTTCAGCAGGGTGAATTGAGCTTCTGCATTTCCAAAATTAAGCTCTATTCCATCAACATCATCTGAAGTAAGTATCCCTTTTTCAAATGCCTCCATTGCAAACGAAGTTACAACTCCTGCCGAGATCGTGTCAAGACCAAGGTCATCACACAGGTAGTTTGCATATGCAACACTTTCTGCATCACCGATCCCACAGCCTGAACCAAGATATGCAGTGGTTTCATACTCGGGTCCCTCAACTTCGAGACCCTTCCAGGTAGCCAGTTTCGAACATTTGATAACACAATTAAAACAACTTACACTTTTCCAATTCAGTTTCTTTTTCATTGTTTCAGAGGTAATTCCTTCATAGTCTTCAAACTGAACATCTTTGAAGTTTCTTGTTGGGAGGAAGTGGCCGTCCTCATGTCCCTGTCTTATCCACATGTTGGTCCCGAGTTCATCTCTCTTTGCAGGACCCGGGTGAGCAAGTATATCTTTGGTAAGTTCTCCATTTAGTTTTTTAAAGTTCTCAGGGTCAAAGATCTCAATTTTTATATTACCTTCAACAACTATGGATTTTAGATTTTTTGAACCCATTACTGCCCCGGCTCCTCCTCTCCCGAATTGGCGGTAGAGATCTGAACCTATACAGGCGAATTTAACCAGCTTTTCACCAGCAGGGCCGATAGAGGCTATTCTTGATCCCGGATATTGTTTCATTAGTGATTTCTCAGTTTCAAAGATACCTTTCCCCCAGAATGGAGTTGCATCAATGAACTCGACCTTATCAGGAGATATATGAAGGTAAACGGGTTTTTTTGATCTTCCGGTTATAATTAAATAGTCAATTCCGGATCTTTTTAATGCGGGCCCCCAATTGCCACCCATATGGGAATCAAGGAATGTCCCGGTCAATGGAGATTTGGTCACAAGTGTTGATCGTGCCGAGGTCTGAACCATTGAGCCGGTGAAAGGCCCCGTCGTGAAAATGAGGGGATTTTCCGGTGAAAGCGGATCCTGGGTGATAACACCCATGTCTATCAATAATTTGAGTCCCATACCTTTTCCACCGATAAACTCCTCGAATAGTTCCGGCGGAGGGGTTGAGAAAGAATATTCTTCCGTCGCAAGATCGATCTTTAAAAATTTGTTCATATAGCCTTTATACATCTCGATACCTCCCTTAATGCTTTAGTTTTTTAATAATTATCTCTTTATAATTTGTTAATATTTTGGCAAGTCTCAGAAGGGTAGCTCGATCAAACCTGATGGAAGGCCCTGAAAGGCTGAAGCTTCCGTAAAAGTTGTGATGTTCGAGGTAGAGAGGGACGGAAATACAGATAAGCCCTTCTTCAAATTCCTCATCATCAATACTATGTCCTATTTGTTTGATCTTATTGATCTGTTCAATAAGTTTTTTCGGATTACTTATTGTTTTGTGAGTTGTTTTCTCGAACTTTATGTTATTTACTATCTCAAGCATCTCATTCTCAGGAAGGATCGAGAGTATAGATTTGCCGAGTGAAGTACAATATAGCGGCAGGGTATCGCCTATGGATGACTGGATCTGCAAACTTCTTTTGCTTTCGATCTTATCCAGATAAAGGACCATCCCATTGTGGATCTTTGCAAGATTTACGGTTTCGTTCACCTCTTCTGAAAGTTTTCTCAGGATGGGATGGATCTTTTCAATGATTATCTGTTTAAGATAAACTTTGCTTCCCATCTCAAAGAGCGAAATGCCCAGATAGTAAAGATTGTTGATCTTTTCGAGGATATTCAATTCTTCAAGAGTTTTTAAATTTCTGAAAGCAGTGGTCTTATTGATGCCAAGAGTTTTTACTATATCAGTCAGAGTATATTTCCCCTGGTTCTTTTCTATTAAATTTACGATCTCGAATGCTTTTTTAATAGTGTTGTTCATGATTTCATTATATGAAACTCTGTTTCAAAGACGTAAATTTATTCTATTTTATCAAATTCAGATTGTCAATAATAAAATAAATTAATTTACAAAAAAAACAAATAAAAGAGTTAGGAGTCAGGTCTGTGATTCTTTTTACACACGCCAGGATTGGTGACTCTGCCGTGATTACTTTTGGAGTTAATGATATTTGATAAAACACTCGGAAAGTCAAAATTAAATAGTGTTATAATTAAGTGAAATGAATATCCTTAAGATTGGAGATCTGGAATTGAAGCACAGGACCCTTCTGGCTCCCATGGCCTCTCTTACAGATATTGTTTTCAGAAGGACAGTAGATGAGATAGGGGGGATTGGACTGATGGTGACGGAACTCATATCTGCTGAAGGGTTAAGGAGAAAACAGAAAAGAACTCTGGATATGACAAGGACGTTCGATTTTAAAACTCCACAATTTATTCAACTGTTCGGATCGGAACCGGAAGCATTCGCGGAGGCATCTGCATTCATTGAAAATGAGACAAGTTTTAGCGGGATAGATATAAATATGGGATGCCCTGCAAGGAAAGTTGTAAAAAAGGGAGCAGGGTCTGCAATCCTTAAAGATCCTGTTAAAGCAGGAGAAATATGCAGAGCAGTCAAAAAAGCAATCTCACTTCCACTAACTGTAAAAATACGGATAGGTTATGAATCTGAGAACCTCCATGAAGTCCTGAATGTTCTTGAAAGTGAGGGGGTTGATGCAGTCACAATTCATTTCAGACTGAAATCGGATTACTATAGCGGAGATGCCCGGTGGGAGTTTGCGGAGGGGTTAAAAGAGAAGTTTGATACTGCCATAATTGGTAACGGAGATATAAAGAGCCGGGATGATGCAAGTGAGAAACTTGAACTTGTTGACGGAATAATGATAGGACGTGCAGCGATAAAGAATCCTTTTATATTTTCTGAAATAGCCGGAGATCCTCCGGGTATGGACGGGAAGATGGAGGTCGCCGGAAGGATAATGGAATTGATAGAAGAGTATTACCCTCCTGCACTAAGACTTAAGAGGATCAAGGCTTTCACAAAATACCTCACTGCTGGAAGGCCTCATTCAAAAAAGATCAAACATGAAATATACAGATCCCACTCCTTTGAAGAAGTGAGATCTCTTTTTGAAAAAATATTTGATTAAATATTATTACTTTTTTAATCAGCTATCCCGAATAAAAAGCTGAGATATTTACAAGGAGATTTTTATTAACAAGCATTCAGTTTTCACTTTTAATATGTCATAGTTGTAATATAAACAAATTAAACATATAAAATGAAACATTTATTACAATCAGAATTTGGATTTAATAAAGTTGAGATTAAAAAACTCAACGGTTATGTCAATATAAATTATCTTGTAAAAACCGGTACCTCTAAATATATTTTTAAAACATATTCCCCTGATAAAGAAATGCAGTCATTGGTGGAAATTGAAAATGAAACACTTATTTTTTTAAATAAAGCATATCAGAATAAATTTCCAAAACCCATTCAATTTATTGATGGTTCTTGTGTTAAAACTCTTGAAATTGATGGCAAAGAAACCATTTGCAGAATGCTTTCTTTTCTTGATGGAGAGTTTTTAAAAGATGTAACACATACAGATGATTTATTTAGATCAGTCGGGACTTTTCTGGCGGAAATGGATATTGAACTTAAAAAGTTGGATATCTATGCAATCAAGGCGAAGTTATGGACATTGGATATTCAATATCTGAACCTGAACAAAAAATACATCAATGACATTACAAATATAAAAGACAGAAATACGGTAAAATATTTTTTCCAGCAATTTGAAGAGGAAGTAGAGCCTCTGTTACCCGAGTTGCGCAAACAAATCATCCACAATGATGCTAATGATTGGAATGTGTTAGTAAAAAATGGAGAGGTTTCAGGTCTTATTGATTTCGGAGATATGGTTTATTCGCCACTTATAAACGAATTAGCTGTTGCTATAACTTATGCCTGTTTTGATAAAGAAAACCCGTTGGAATGCGCTTCAATTATTCTGGAATCATATCATCACAAATTACCCGTAGAAGAAAAAGAAATAAAAATCTTATATTACCTTATTGCAGCGAGACTTGTGATAAGCCTATGTAATTCATCTCATCTCATAAAATTAAACCCGGGAAATTCATACTCATCTGTGAGTGAGAAATCTGCCTGGAAAATGCTCTATCTTTGGCTGAGCATTAACCCGATAGCTGCTGAAAATAATTTCAGGCTTGCTATTGGCTTACCTGTTAAAAAGCTTATATCAATTAAAGAAGTTGTAAAGAAAAGACATCAACATATTAGTCCGATTCTATCATTGAGTTATGACAAACCCATATATATGGTTCGATCGGCATTTCAATATATGTACGATGCTTACGGTAACACATTTTTAGATGCTTACAATAATATCCCTCATGTGGGACACTCACATCCAAAAGTGGTGGAAGCCGGTCAGAGGCAAATGGCAAAACTCAACACCAACACAAGATATCTTTATGACCAACTGGAAGAATATGCTGAGAAATTATTATCAAAATTTCCGCCTTCGTTTAATAAAGTATATTTTGTAAACTCAGGAAGTGCTGCCAGTGATTTGGCAATGAGAATAGCAAAAATCCATACCGGACATGAAAAAATGATGGTAATGGAGCACGGTTATCATGGCCACACGCAAACTGCTACCGATATTAGTGACTATAAATTCAGCAATCCCAGAGGGCAGGGGCAAAAAAAATATATATTAAAAACTAAAATTCCTGACACTTACAGAGGTAAATATACCAACGATGATGGCAGTGCAGGCGAAATGTATGCAAAAGAAGCTATTACACAAATCCGGAACTCAGATCTCCCCATTGCAGCTTTTATCAGTGAACCTGTGGTGGGTTGTGGAGGCCAGGTGCCTCTGGCAAAGGCTTATTTAAAAGGAATTTATCCTGTTATCAGAAAGCAAGGTGGGATTTGTATCAGCGATGAGGTTCAAACCGGGTTTGGGCGTTTAGGAGATGTTTTCTGGGGTTTTGAAGTTCAGGAAGTAATACCCGATATTGTTATCATAGGAAAACCCATGGCTAATGGACACCCGATGGGAGCGGTAGTCACAACAGATGAAATTGCCGAATCTTTTGGTGAGGGTGTTGAATTTTTCAGCTCGTTTGGCGGAAACCCTGTATCCTGTGCCATTGCTAATTCGGTTTTAGAAGTGATGGAAGAAGAAAGATTGCAGGAAAATGCAAAGGTTGTAGGTGATTATTATAAGTTGCTGTTTTTAAAACTTCAAATAAAATATGATTGTATTGGGGATGTACGAGGTTCCGGATTATTTCTTGGCATAGAAATAGTTAAAGACCGTAAAAGTAAGGAGCATGATACGTATCTGGCACATCATATCAAAAATGAACTTCGAAATAAAAATATACTTATTAGTACCGATGGCCCTTATGACAGTGTTATTAAGACTAAGCCGCCGATGTGTTTTTCAAAAGAAAATGCCCTGATGGTAGTTGAGCATATTGATAGTGTATTGAAAAAATATTAAATCATCGACTTATAGAGGATTCAACAATTATCTATAATCAAGAAAATTAGTTTGAAACTGCATTATTTAGTTAAAATATAACAAGATTGGAGTTAAAATTTTTTTTCAAATATAATATATCAGACTTTCCCCTGAAATTCGGGCTGAATGGAGAAGATGAAAAATTCAAAAAAATTAGATTTTATCAAGATGTTTAAAAAATTAAGGCGAAAGGTTTTATGGAAACTGATTTATAATAAAGTTTATTGTGAGAACGACTGGTTCTTATTTCAAACCCTCAATTACGGATATGCCTATGCAGGCTCCTCCGATGGGATTGGATCGGGTTGTAACAACAAATATCCGGCGCATGACAAGTATGGGTATCAGTTATATTCGATGGTATTGTCATATGAAACACTTAAAAGAGGTATGGAGGTGTTGGAAGTTGGTTGCGGAACAGGTTATGGCCTGGCTGAACAGGCTTCAGCAAATCCTGAAGTTGGATTTAAAGGGTTAGACTTTTCCAGGAATTCGATAAAACGTGCAGGATCCAAATTTACAAATATAAAAAACCTGAAATTTATTGAAGGAAATTCAATGGATTTACCCTTTGAGAGTGATTCCTTTGACCTGCTCTTCAATATCGAATCATCGCATTGTTATACTGAACTTGGGGAATTCTTCTCTGAAGTTCACAGAGTATTAAAACCAGGAGGGACATTTCTAATCGCCGATTTCAGGATGCCTGTCAATTACGATAAATTATTATCCTCGATCCAAAAGTATTTACTATTGGATGAAGAAATTGATATTACGGAAAATGTAATTAAATCATTACAAAAGGTATCACCTCTTCGTAAAAAGATTTTTGATGAATACTTTAAAAAACGCCCCTTTAAAAAGATTATAGCAGGCAATATGGTGGAACATTTTACCGGGATGGAAGGCTCAATAACATTTAACAGGTTCAAAAGCGGATATTGGAAATATTTTATATGTGTGCTGAAAAAACCTGATCACTGAACTTCCCACATTTCCCTTTTTATCTAATTGCTTTTCATATATTCAGATCAATAATAATATATTCTTCAAGCTCATGGTTTAGTTAAAATATAACAACACTGGTGTCAGATTAGTGTTTCGAGTATAATATGATTATGGGTAAGAAAAGTGTCACGGTTGGTTTCAGTGGCGGGAAAGATTCGACCACATCAATAATTCTGTTGAAAGAGAAGGGGTATGATGTATCTGCTCTTACAATGAGATTGGGTTTGAGCGGTGAAGATGAGAAATTACTCAGAGTTAAAGAACTTGCAGATATACTGGATGTTCCCCATGAGATAATTGATCTCAGATCAGAATTTAAAAAGAGGGTCATAGGTTATTTTATAGATTCCTATAAAGCAGGAATCACCCCTAACCCGTGCGTTATCTGCAATAACAGGATCAAATTCGAGCTCCTGATGGATTTCGGGACAAAAAATATGGGATCTGATTTTTTCGCAACCGGTCATTATGCCGATAAAATTGAGATAGACGGGAAATATTTTCTTACGGAACCTGAGGAGAGGAAAAAATCTCAGATATATTTCTTGTCAATGATCGGGGGAGAAAGATTAAAGGATGTGTTGTTCCCGATCTCATCAATATCACTTGATAAGGTCAGGGAAATGGTCGCAGATCTGCCTCTGGGGAATAGAAAAGAGAGCCAGGATGTATGTTTCCTGAGCGGGTATAAACTTGTGGACTATCTTAAGGAGCATATCCCTGAGGCATTTGAAGAGGGGAATATCCTTGATATATCAGGAGAGAAGATCGGTATGCATAATGGCTCAATAAATTTCACAATCGGACAGAGGAGAGGGACTAATTTCCCTTCTGACAGAAAACTTTACGTTGTAAAAAAGGATGTAATTGCCAACACAATAACACTCGGAGAAGAGACTAATCTGTATTCAGGCAGGTTCGAAGTAAGGAAACCGGTTATTTGGAAAGAGATAAAAAAAGGGGAGCATTACAAAGCGCGGATAAGGTATATGAGCAAATTTGAAGATGTTGTAATTGCAGAAGTCTCACCGGATTCTATAATAGCTGAGTTTGATTCCCCGGTAAAGTCAGTAACATCAGGACAGATCGGAGCATTTTTTCAGGATGATATTATTGTTGCTTCCGGAATTATTAAGTAACACTGAAATTACAATTTGTTCAGAAAATCAACTTTACCCTTTTCACCGAGAACGAGAATAATATCATTATCCTCGAAAGTATAATCTCCTCCAGGTACTTTTGTGACAGGTTTTCCAGAGGCTGCAGGTTTTTTTACAAGGACGATGTCAACCTTATATTTGTTCCTTATATTGAGATCGATGATCTTCTTCCCTCGGAACTTTAAAGGGATCTCAAGTTCCAGAAGATAAAGGCCTTCAGCCACTTCAACAGGAAGCTTGGATGAAGATGCTGACATAAGGTGTGAAACTTCTCCAGCAAGGTCTCTTTTCAGGATTTCTTTATTGTATGCGGATATTACATCTATTCTCCAGATCGTTCCGACTATCTCTGTCGGGTCCTTGCTGCTTATTACAGGTATCTCCCCGATATTTTCCTTTGCGAATTCTTTCATAACATAGTCAAGATGATCATTTTCTCTAACTACAAGATGATTCGGGGTTGCGATGTCTGCCGCAACAACTATATCTTTAAGATGTTCATAATCGGGTGCGATTGATGCAAGTTCGGTCTGGGATATCTTGTCGGTGATTATATTATCCTCGTCCACTATAAAGAAATAAGAGTGATCTGAGAAAACAAATTTATTTGATAATTCATTTATCGAGGTTTTGGGACATATGATCTCAATACTATTTCTCATCACATCTCCCACTTTCATTGATCTGAGGATGTTTATTTCTCTCCCCTGATGAATGTTTATCCCTTTCCTTAATAATTTCAGAGTATATATAGATCCTTTTCCTGCTTTTGTCACAACAAGGCTTATTATGGTAGCGATCATGAGTGGGAGAATTATCTTGTAATCGTTTGTCATTTCAAAAATGATCATGATAGCTGTTATCGGAGCGTGAGTAGTCGCAGCAACTACAGCGCCCATTGCCACCAGTGAGTAAGCTCCCGGGCCGGCTGTCATTCCTGGAAATATTTTATTTAATATATTACCGAATAATCCACCTGTCATAGCTCCCATGAACAGAGAGGGAGCAAAGATCCCTCCGGAACTGCCTGATCCGAGAGTTATGGAAGATGCCAGGATCTTCATGAATATAAGTGCAAACAGCAGCCATATCTCCATGTTTCCCAATAGGGCGATATCCATCGCATTGTATCCCACACCGAATATCTGTGGAAATGAGAGCCCGATAATTCCGAGGATAATTCCCCCCATTGCAGTTTTATAAAAATCAGGTATCTTTACAGCGTCAAATTTATCTTCAAAATAGTAAAGTACTTTTACGAATAAAATACCAACCAGGCCTGCGATTAGTCCCAATATTGCATAAGGGATCAGCTCAAGCCAGTGAAGGAGTTCATATTTCGGGATGACGAAAGCAGGATAATTGCCGAAAATGGCCCTTGAAACTACGGTAGCAGTGACAGATGAGATCACTATGGGAGAGAATTGACTGATGGCAAAATCACCCAGTATTATCTCAACTGAAAACATTGCACCGGCTATAGGAGCATTAAAAGCAGCTGCAATTCCTGCTGCGGCCCCGCAGCCGACAAGAGTCTGCATTCTCCTTTTTGATATTTTAAAAAGTTGTCCGAGTCCAGACCCAATTGCAGATCCGATCTGAATGATCGGGCCTTCTCTCCCGACAGATCCTCCGGAGGCAATAGTGATTGATGAAGCGATCGCTTTACTGAAAACAACTCTGGCTCTGATGATACCATTCTTTAATGCGATGGCCTCCATTACTTCCGGTACACCGTGTCCTTTTGCTTCACTCGAGAAAAAATAGATGATCATACCGACAACAAAAGCGCCTCCTGCCGGGATCAGGATCG
>DBOL01000014.1 GCA_002299555.1 Candidatus Aminicenantes bacterium UBA647 | reverse complement strand
CGACCAACGATAAAAGATTCAGATGTCCTCCAAACTTTTTTAATGATGTGCCAGGCGGAACATACACAATTAGGATAAAAACACTGGACAATAATGTTTGGGATGATAGTGCTCCTTTTACTATCGAAACACCGCCAACTAATAACACTGCCTCAGAAACTGGGATAGATGAAAATCGGAGGATTCCCTCACAACCCCCATTCAGAAAGTTGGTCAAAAGACAAAATAATATTCTCGTTCTCAAAAGAAATGTAAAATTACCTTCTCCTTCCATAAAAATCACTCATCCCCCCAAAGATCATAACTGGCGTCTTAAATTGGGAAACACATCTTTGCCATTCCCAATAAGAATTATGTGGTTGAAGACCGGGGTCGGAAGTCAGAGCCTCAGTGTGAGAATTTTCCTCAAGAGAGTTCTGAATGGAGTACAAACAACAATCCTCACTCAAAGCACTCCAAATGACGGCCTGTTCCGGGGAGAGATAAGCAGAGATCTTATAACAAGTTTATATACTATTATAATTGAGACACTTGACGGGAAGATCCGTGTTGAGAGTGATACTTTTTACATAACAAATGCTGCAAATGATCCCCAATAAATCTTTATAAATTAAATATTTATTTCTCCGCCGGTAGAACAAGTTTATCAACTTCTCTATAATATCAGTATAATCATGGAGGAATAATATTATGGATGTTGATGAATTTAGAAAAAATGCACATGAAACGGTTGACTGGATTGCAGATTATTTTGAGAATATTGAAAAGTTCCCCGTTAAGTCACAGATGAATCCTGGGGAAATATATGAACAACTCCCTGACAAAGCACCTGAAAAACCCGAGGATTACAGAAGGCTGATTGAAGATCTTGATAAGATCATAATGCCTGGAATAACCCATTGGCAGAGCCCCAGTTTCTTCGCATATTTTAATGCAAACAACAGTTCACCCTCAGTCCTTGCGGAGATGATAACATCAGCGATCGGTGCTCAATGCATGAGCTGGCAGACCTCTCCGGCTGCAACTGAACTTGAAGAGATGATGATGAAGTGGGTAGCGGACCTGATCAACCTCCCGGATGGATTCACCGGGGTGATCCAGGATACTGCATCAACCGCTACTTTATGTTCAATACTGACAGCCAGAGAAAAATATTCGGGATTTAATGTGAACGATAAGGGTATTAGTAACGATATGAAGTTCAGGGTGTATTGTTCTTCTGAAGCCCACTCATCGATCGACAAAGCTGTCAGGATATCAGGGATAGGGAGTGAAAATCTTATCAAGGTCGGGGTTGATGATAATTTTGCATTGTTATCAGAAGAGCTGGAAGAATTAATAAAAAAAGATATAAAGGATGGATTTAAACCTCTCACTGTTATAGCGGCTCTGGGAACAACAGGCTCAACAGCAGTGGACCCCTTAAATGAGATCGGAAAGATATGTAAAAAATATGATATCTGGTACCACATTGATGCGGCATATGCAGGGACTGCTTTAATGCTTGAAGAGAATGAACATTATCTAAAAGGGATCAGTTATGCAGATACTTTTGTATTTAACCCTCACAAGTGGATGTTCACAAATTTTGACTGCTCCGCATATTACGTAAAAGATCAGGAAGCATTAATAAACACTTTTTCTATTCTTCCGGAATATTTAAGAACAGCAGAAGGTGACAGAGTTAATAATTACAGGGATTGGGGGGTTGCCCTTGGAAGAAGATTCAGGGCATTGAAATTGTGGTTCGTCCTGAGATCATTTGGGACAGAGGGATTGAAAAGCAAGGTAAGGTCCCACACTCAATGGGCAAAGGAGTTGTGCTCCACAATAAATTCAGAAGAAAATTTTGAAACACTTGCTCCAGTCCCGTTTGCTACAATTTGCTTCAGATTTCTCCCTCCCGGTACTGACAATATGGAAGAGATAAACAAGATAAACAATTCACTAATGGAAAAACTGAATGGAACAGGAAAGCTCTATCTTACCCATACAAAACTAAATGGAAAGTTTACATTAAGATTTGTTATCGGTCAGACTTATCAGGAAAAAAGGCATATTAACTCAGCCTGGGAACTTATTAAGGATACAGCAGGAAATTACTCTCAGTGATTCCATTTAATTTAAAAATGTTATATTATCAAATCAGGAAGGTGATATCATGAAATATTCTACTTTAACAAAAATAATTATATTTATTCTTATATTTACTGTGACAACATCATTTACAGAATCAAAAAAGAAAGAGAAAGATGCCTACAAATTCAAGATCATTCAAAAACTTCCTGCAACTAAAGTAAAAAGTCAGGGGAGTACAGGAACTTGCTGGGTTTTTTCGGCACACTCATTTCTTGAATCAGAGATATTAAGAGCAGGTGGTGGTGAAGTAGACCTTTCAGAAATGTTTATAGCCAGGCATGCGTATACTGACAAGGCAACCCGGTTTGTTCATATGCACGGGGATGCAAATTTTAGTTCAGGAGGTCAGTTTCATGATGTTATTGATCAGATCCGGAAATATGGGATTGTTCCGGAAAATATTTTTTCCGGAAAACTGAAGGGACAATTCAGGCATAATCATGGTGAATTGGCAACAATTCTCAGGGGTTTTCTGGATGGTGTTATAAAACGGAAAGGGAAAAAACTTACACCGGTCTGGATGGATGCTTTTCAGGCCATTCTTGATATTTATCTCGGGAAGCACCCTGTGGAATTCTTATACAAAGATAAAACTTATACACCCGGAACTTTCCTCACATCTCTTCAGATCAATATGGATGATTATATTGAAATAACCTCATACACCCATCATCCATTCTATAAAAAATTCCGTCTTGAAATACCTGACAATTGGAGCTATGACCGCAATTACTATAATGTTCCGATGAATGAATTATTGGATATTGCATCCATCTCAATTAAGAACGGATATACTTTCGGCTGGGATGCTGATATGAGCGACAAGTTTTTTTCCAAAGATAAAATGGATGTTGCACTTGTTCCTGAAAAAGATTGGGAAAAGTGGACAAAAAAAGAACAGAAAGAAAAAATATTAAAACCTGTTAAAGAAAAAAACATTACTCAGGAAATGAGACAGGAAGCTTTCAATAATTGGACAACTACCGATGATCATTTAATGCATATTGTTGGAACTGCCGTCGATCAGAATAATAAAAAGTTTTTCTTAATGAAAAATTCATGGGGAGTAGACAGGAAATATAAAGGGTTTCACTATATTTCAGAAGAATATTTTAAACTGAGAACTATCTGTCTAATGGTAAATAAAAATTCTCTGACAGATGAAATGAAGAGCAAACTCGGGATTAAATAATCACCTCATCCTGAAACGGTAATAGAGCCAGAAATCATTACCGAGTTCCAGATATTTTTTTGTAAGAAGTCTGGCTGTATCTGCTGAAAAACTTGTCAGCAGTTTTTTTGCTTTCTCAAGGTCCTTCTCAACCAGTTCAAGTGCTTTTTTCTCAACTTCTTCTGTTTCCCTGTATATTTTATCTTCATAATATTTTAGAGTTTCATTTACGATCTTCCCGGCTTTATCCCATCGACCCTGTGCAAGTTTACTTGCGCGTCTGAATGACCAAGCTGCAGAATCAAAAGAAAATTTTTGCTGTGAACCTACTTTAAGATCAGAGATCAACTCAGTAACACCCGCATGGACAGGGAATTTCGGTGTCATTGCAGGATTTTCAAACCCGATCCACATTACACCGCCAATCGGGTCAGGAAGCCATCCTCTGGACTGGATAACTGTATGGTATGCACAATATTCGACTGCTATTGGACGGTGCCTTTTAACAACATCTTTTTTCAAAGTATTGAAAAGCTTCCTGAGATCTCTTGACATCCATGGAGTGGCAATAATACTTTTAACGATCTCTTTCTCTTCCTTTCCCTCTTCATCCTTTATTACTTTGCCATCCTTATCCTTTTTATTCTGTTCGATCTTGAGGTTTTTTGTCATATCATATTCAGTCCCTACATAGGTGGATTTAAATAGCTGTATCACATTATCCAAAGATATTTTTTTATCTGGTTTTACTGAAAATGGAAGTTCATCAACATCAAATTTCAGGTCCAGCGAGGGAGCAAGACTTTTGAAGACCCAATATTCTCTTATGGAAAATGGTTTTTTGGTGTAGGAGTTTCCAAATGCTTTCCAGAACTTGAATTTGCCATCCTTTTTTGGATCATAAAGCTTAAGCTTGATCGCCTTTTTTATAATATTCTTTGAATATAAAAAATTATCCGGATCATTCTTGACTATCTCGCCTATCCTGCTGATATTTGCAGCGCAACCGACATGGTCATCCGGGATTCTGACTGCCGCCCATATTCCACCAAAACGATCTTTGCCCGGGCCGACGATCTCCATATGCCACACCTCTTTTGTATCAGAGATCGTTATACATTCACCTGAATCATTATATCCATATTTTTTTATGAGCATTCCGATCAAGTTTATTGCATCCTTTGCGGTCTTGCATCTCTCAAGAGCAATTCTCTGGAGCTCCTCGATCTGAAAGATCCCTTTATCACTTTTTAATTCCTTCTTCCCTCCGAAAGTGGATTCCCCCATTCCCAGCTGATATTCATTCATTGCAGGATATGCCGTATCAATGAATTGGAAAGTGTTTTCAACCTGCGGAATCTCTCCGAGAATTTCAATCCCGGTGGAATCACTTACATATCCGGTGTGCATTCTCCCCTTATATATATTAGTCTTTTCTTTTTTCTTGAATTTTTTTGCAGGAACAATATCAAACCAGGTCCTGTAATTTGCATCACAAGTGTGTGAAGTTATCACCGATCCATCAGTGGTCGCAAGCTTTCCCACCATGATACTTGTACAACTGTCAGTCCCCTCTTCTTCCCAGGGTTGCTCCGGGATCGCATAGAACGCCATAACAATAGTCAGAACAAATAATATAAATATCTTTTTGATCATATCTTCTCCTGTAAAAAATGAGTATAAGTAAATACATTTAAAAAGTAAAACATTGTTTTGGGACGGTTCTCTATTTTGTAGACAAAATCAAAACATAGGGAACAGTACAAACTTTAATAGTAAATAAAATATATAAGCAGTACAGCTATCACACCCATTATAAGGTTCATGGGAATACCGATCTTAAGGAAATCCCTGAATTTATATCCACCCGGCCCATAGACCATAAGATTTGTCTGATATCCGATCGGGGTTGCAAAACTTGCAGACGCAGCAATTGCAACTGCGATCATAAGAGGAACAGGGTCCGTCCCTGTAATTCCTGAAACTGATATTGCAACGGGAACGATCAGAGCTGCTGCTGCATTGTTAGTTATGATCTCAGTATAAAAACTTGTTGTAAAATATATTACTGCAATAATCCCTATCGGACCCAGGGAGTCTGATAACAGAATAAGCTTATCAGCAAGAAATGAAGCAACTCCTGAGTTAAGCATCCCTTTTGCTATACCAAAAGCCGAAGCAATTACAAGTATCACTTTCCAGTCGATAGAGTTCCTTGCAGAATAGGGTGATATAGTCCCTGAAAGTATAAGTATTATTGAAGCAGCACTAACAGCCAGAAGAACAGGGACAACCTGAAGCGCCATCATAAGTATCATAAGGATAAGTACTACTAAAGACAGATAACTATATATCTTGGGCTTAGATTCCACATATGCTGACCTTGAGACAAGGAAAAAATCCTTTTTGTTATACCAGAGATCTATAAAATCCCTGTTGGCAAGTATCATCAGAGTATCCCCGGGCTTCAACACAATGTTTCCTATCTTTTCCTTAATCCTGTCACCACTTCTGTGTATGGCGATTATAACTGCATCATAATATGTTCTGAATTTGCTCTCTCTGACACATTTTCCTACAAGAGGAGAGTTGGAAGATATAACTACTTCAAATGTTGAGACCTCCTCAGAATCATAATTTGAAGGATCAAAAGCTATGTCTTTTAAAAGAGTCAGGCCTTTTATCTTTCTGAGATCCATTATCGTCTCAGGAAGGCCAACAAAAAACAATCTGTCATTTAACAGGATCTTTTCATCAGGAGAAACCGAAGTGAGAAGCTTTTTGTCTCTCTCTATCTGAAACAAGAACAGTCCTTTTAGATGTCTTAACCCTGCATCCTCAATCGAATATCCCTGCTTTTCAAAATTGTTTCCAACTTTCATCTCAGCAACAAATTCCCTTGTTTTATCTCCAAGCTCTGCAATAAGTTCTTTCCTGTCCGGAAGTAATCGGTGTCCGAAAAATGATATAAGTAAAATTCCGATTACAGCCATAGGAACACCGACTTTGGAAATTTCAAAAAAAGAGAAACCATCCATCCCATTTTCAAGCATCAGGCCATGCACTACCAGATTAGTACTTGTTCCGATAAGAGTGCATAACCCTCCCATTATTGCAGCATATGACAGTGGTATCAGTAATTTTGAAGGAGAGATATTCCTCTTCTTCGCCCACCCGATAATAGTTGGGATAAAAATAGCCACTATCGGTGTATTATTGAAGAAAGCTGAAATTGAAGCAACTCCCGGAAGAAATCTTAATAAAGTTCTGGTAATATTGTTCCCCTTTCCAAGTACAGCGTGTCCGATCTGATCTATTGCTGCAGTTTTCTGAAGAGCTCCGGCAACAACAAACAGAAATGCAACTGTTAACATTCCATGGTTGGAAAAACCGGAAAAAGCTTCTTTTACATCTATAACACCTCCGATGACAAGCAGAATAAGGGCTGAAAATATTGCAATATCAACCTCGATCATTTCAAGCACAAGTATTGTGGTTAATGCTATCAAGATCAGAGAAGTATAAATAAATGTAAAGTCCATTTTTTGTTCACCTTAAACTTCAGTTTCACATTATAAGATCACATTTTGCTAAAGTAAAGGTAATAGTCTTACTTAATGAATTGATTTTCTGGTCAAAATTTAGTAGAATCTCTTATACTTTCTTTAAGGAGGAATTCAAAGTGGCAAAAGTATGTGAAATATGTGGAAAAAAACCTATAACCGGAAATAACGTCAGTCATTCTCACAAATTGACCAAGAGGAGATGGCTCCCTAACCTTCAGAAAGTTAAAGTTACAGTTGATGGAGAGAAAAAGAGCCTGAGGGTTTGCACTTCCTGTATACGTTCCGGAAAGGTTAAATAAAAAATATCAACCTGGATCATTTTCAGAGTTTTACGGGGATTTTTCTCTTAAAAAATATTGGTTAGGAATACTAATCATAAAAACCCTATCTTCCAATAAATTTCAATGTTAAGAAATAATTATAAAGTTATCGTCCATTTTGATGGAACTGAATATAAAGGGTGGCAATTTCAGGGACACGGAATAAGAACAATTCAGGAAGAACTTGTTAATGCACTGAAAATAATATCCAAACAGATGGTTACCGTTACAGGTAGCAGCAGAACAGATGCAGGTGTCCACTCTTCAGGACTGACTGCAAATTTTTATTTAGGACAGAATATAGATGCGGAGTCACTCCAAAGGGCCTTGAATTCTCTTCTGCCCCACGATATACGGATCACAAATTGTGAGTTGGCTGATCCTTCTTTCAATTCAAGATTCGGAGCCAAATCAAAAACCTATATTTACAGGATCTTCAATGGTGAAGTTCCTTCACCTTTTGACTCTCGTTTCTACACCCACATTTCTTATCAGCTCAACAGAAGGAAAATGAAAAAAGCTGCAAAATTATTCATTGGAGAGAAAGATTTCAGCTCGTTCACATCAGATGACCCTCACAAGAACAGGATAAGAACTATTACCGAATTCAAAATGAAATCAAAAGGAGATCAGATCACATTTACAATAAAAGGGAAAAGTTTTCTCCGATATATGGTACGCAATATGATTGGAACAATAATTGAAGTTGGAACCGGAAAAATTGACTTAAAAAAGATACCGGAGATCTTTGAAGCCAGAGACAGAAGAGCCGCAGGAAGTACTGCAAAACCTGAAGGCCTCACTCTGGCATTTGTAAAATACGACTAACGACCGATCTATTCCCACGTAACAAAAAATTCGGTATATGGCTTAAAATCCTTAAGTGACTGAGTTACCTCAACAGATATATTCTTGTTTTTTGCAATCTCAAGGACTCGCTCTATCCAACCTGCGATCCTGAACTCAATCGTTTTTTCTATCTCATCAAATTTCGTTATATGAAATACTCCTTCGCCATCTACTACACTAATCGGTGTAATGGAAGCCGGACGATAATAGCCATTCATGAAATCTGCAGCTTTCCTAAGAAAAAATGTTGTACTTCCTATTTTAAAAAAAACTTTTTTCAAGTTTGAGATACTGAAATCCGCACTATATCTCCCAAGCTCCCACGATGCTTTCTTCAGATCCCAATTGTAGAAAAGATGTGCAATATTTGCCATTGGTTCAGTAAGAGAAATTGTGAGCGGATACCAATTATCTTCTTTGATCTTTTCCGAGAATATTTGTCTTGCATCAATAGAAATATGATCCAGCCATTTTGTAAGACCTTCTTTCCCAAATTTATTTTCAATAAACGAGGGGATCGAAGCGATCACACTACCTTTTACTTCCATGCTATTCGCCATATTTCCTCCTTTTCAATTATTGGGAGTATATTCTACTTTAACGTATAAAAATATTCAACTTTTTAACTATTTGTTTTCTTTACAAAATTTTCAACTTTAACTATAATTCATAAAGGAGATAAAACTTGGGAAACCACGAGATCATGTTCTTTATTTTTTCCTATATTCTGGGATCGATCCCCACAGGTTTCATAATTTTCTGGGCAAAAAAAAAAGATGACATCAGACAAGAAGGGAGCGGTAACACAGGAGCAACGAATATCCTCAGAACTTGTGGAGGTAAAGCAGCAATAACAACTCTTTTTGTTGATGTGTTGAAGGGGGCAATTCCTGTAATTTACGGCCTGATCCACTTTAAATACCCCCCAATGATCATTGGAGGTGGTGTCCTGGCAATACTTGGCCATATATATCCGGTCTGGTTGAAGTTCAAGGGAGGAAAGGGAGTATCCACATTTGCAGGAGTTTTCCTTGCCTATATGACTGCATCAGACGGAATTCTGATCTTTCCTGCATTCGCAGTTGTTTTCATTTCTTTTCTGATCTATACAGAATATGTCTCACTTTCCTCCATGGCAGGTGTAACCGGTTCGTTTTTCATTGTCCTTTTTACCAATATTGCTGAAGCTTCTATAATTATTCTATTCATTACCATTATTATCCTGATAAAGCACAAAGAGAATATCGAAAGGATCAGATCTGGAGATGAGCCAAAATTCAATCGGAGACAAAATGGATAAAATACTTGTTGTTGGAGGAGGGTCATGGGGAACTTCCTTTGCTAACTACCTCGCTTCCCAGGGAAACAAAGTGAAATTGTGGGTCCGTGAAAAGGAAGTGATCGAATCAATAAAAAAATTCAGAGAAAATTCTCTATTTCTCCCTGAAGTAACACTATCTGAAAATCTGTATCCTGTTTCAGGCCTTGATGATGAAGTGGACAAAGCGGATATAATAATTTTTGCTGTTCCTTCTAAATTCATAAGAAAGTCATTCGAATCACTTAAAAAACAATTGCCGGGGAAAACAATCATTAGCTTATCTAAAGGTTTTGAATCTACCAGCCTCAAAACTATATCAGGAATTGCATCTGATGTTCTTGGGGACGAAATATTGAAAAACTGGATAACAATATCAGGCCCTTCATTTGCTAAAGAATTAGCCAGGAATTTCCCAACCGCAATTGTTGCTGCTTCAGAAAATCCTGATATTCTGAAAAGTATTCAGGAAAAGTTCTCATCTTCAGTTTTAAGGATCTACAGATCAGATGATCTGACAGGCATAGAAGTAGCCGGTTCAATGAAAAATATAATGGCGATCGCATCCGGAATAATAAATGGGCTGGGGTATGGATTTAACACTACTGCTTCACTTGTTACCAGAGCCAGTATGGAAATATTAAAGATCGGACTAAAACTGGGGGCGCACAGGGAGACATTCTGGGGCCTTGCAGGAATTGGCGATCTTATGCTTACCAGCTTTGGACCTCTTTCGAGAAATTTCCAATTGGGTGTAAGGATCGCAAAAGGGGAAAGCCTCAAAGAGATCGAGAAAAAAAGTATTACTATCGCTGAGGGTGTTGAGACCACAAAAGCTATAAGAACCCTCTCTAAAGAACTTGATATTGAGATGCCGATCTCAAACAAGGTTTATGAAATACTTTTTGAAGACAAAGATCCCGCAAGTGCTCTTAAAGAGTTAATGCAGAGGAGCCTGAAAATAGAATGGAATTTAGATTAGACTTTGTCATTAATGACGAGCAGAAGTTTTTCTCTTTAACAAAAAACGAGATAACTATCGGGAAACTACCCGGAAATGATTTTTATATGGACGACAATTCTATCTCACGGAAACATTGCAAACTTATAAGATCAGGTAATACGTATAAGATCGTTGATATGAAAAGTACAAATGGTACGTATGTAAATGGAGTAAGAATTGAAGAAAAAATACTTGAAATCGGTGATAACATAACTGTTGGCCGGAGTATTCTTAAGTTTCTTGAAGAGACAAAAATACCCAGAATAACTGACATTGATGACCAGCAAATCTCAGTTATGATCCCCCTGTCTGATAATCTGAAGTTAAAAAAAGACAAAGATGCAATAACGTCAGAATTAAATATGCTGGAGTCGCTCACTTTATTAGGTAAAAATCTGATAGGAGCAACAACTTTTGAAGAAAGCTTTGAAAAAGTTGGTGAACTTCTATTTAGTTTTTTAAAGCCCAACAGATTGTATATATTTTCTTATGATCAGGAAAATGATGACCTTGACCTTCGATATTCTCACTCTGAAAAATCTGAAAAAGACGATGTGAAAATATCAAAAACCATTGCTATGAGATCAATAAATGAAAAAGTAGCTATTCTTTCATCAAATACAATGGATGACTCCAGATTTGACGGAGCCAAGAGTATCATTATGTATGGTATAAAATCTGCAATATCGATCCCGATCTGGACAAAAAATTCTATTTACGGATTAATATATGCCGATACAACAAGTATGGAAAAAATATTTGAAGAGAGAGATCTTGAAATGATATCCATCATTGCAAATTTTACCGGATTATCTGTAGAAGGGATAAAAAGCCTTAATAACCTGAACAGGGAGAAAAAGATACGCTCCCGGCTTGAGAGGTACCACTCTCCCGCAATAGTTACAAAGATCATGGAGCTTCAGGACAGTAAGACAAGTGACCTGGCCGGCTATCATGAGAGTGAGGCTTCAGTCCTGTTTATGGATATTGTAGGATTTACGACCCGTGTAGAAAACATGGGGCCATTGGAGATCGGTGTATTCCTTAATAATTTTTTTACTGAGATGACCGATATAATTTTTGAGAATAATGGAACGCTCGATAAATATATAGGAGATTCTATAATGGCCGTTTTCGGAGTCCCTTTCGAACAAAAAAACCATTCAGAGTTATCCATCAATACCGCCCTAGAAATGTTGAAAAGATTAAGGAAAATGAACGATTCAATCCCTGAAGATGAAAAGATAGAGATAAGGATCGGGATAAATTCAGGAAAGTTGGTATCTGGAGATTTCGGATCCCCAAGCAGATATGATTATACAGTTATTGGTAACACAGTTAACATAGCATCACGTCTTGAATCAGGAGTGGCAAAACCGGGAGAGGTCATAGTCTCTGAGTATGTCCGGAAACAAACCAAAAAAAAATTCAATTTCAAACTTTTGGGAAAAATAACCCTCCATGGAATATCAAAACCTGTCAAAGCTTATTCTGTTCTCGGTAAAAAAAAGGAGACAAAATGACTAAAAAAACACTATTTATACTTTTAGTAATGATAATATTTTTATTCAGTTTTTGTAAGAAAGAAGTCAAAACAATCCCTGACTATCTAAAAAAAGGAACCGCCGAGTATGACATGAATATGGGATACACGCATCTTAATCACGGAACATTGAATATTGCAATGGAACAATTTAAAAAAGCTTTAAAAAAGAAACCGGGGATGATGAACGCATCAATGGGACTGGGAATAGTTTACCTTCGACAAATGAAGTTCGAAGACAGCCTGAAAGAATTCACCAACATAGTGAAACGTTATCCATTAAATGCTGATGCTTTTAATTTTCTCGGAGTAATACATACAGAGCTTGGGAACTATGAACTTGCAAAAGAAAATTATCTTATCGCCGCAAATTCAAACAAATACAGCACTCCTGAGAACGCTTTTCTAAATCTTGCTCTTCTTGAGTTGAAACTGAAAAGACCTGATAATGCCCTTAGATATATTGAGAAAGGGCTTATTAAAAACCCTGAATTTGTATCTTTATACAATGTTAAAGGAAGTATATTTGAACAAAAAGGTTTTTATAAAGAAGCAGTATATAATTATGAAAGGGCTCTTCAATTATCAAGAGCAAATGATATCAGTATAAAGATAAATATAGCCAGGGGATATATAAAGATGGGGAAACGAAGTAGTGCTTTGAACCTGCTGGAAAAAATGCTTGGAGAAGCCCCGTCCGCTGAAGTAAGAGAGGTCATTAGAAGCATGATAAAGCAGGTGGAAAACAAGTAATAAAAACCTTATAGGATCTCATATCTAAGGATCCGGGTACCTACTTTTATTCTGTTTACAATTTCCATACCTTTGGTAACTTTTCCAAAAATTGTGTACCTTCCATCAAGATGAGGCGTGGAAGAGTGTGTTATAAACCACTGGCTTCCTTCTGTATCCTTCCCTGACGAAGCCATTCCGACACTACCCTCTTCATAATATAATCTGGAAAATTCAGAACGGATAGTTCTCTCCGGGCCACCCCAGCCATCACCCCTTGGACATCCATCCTGCACCACAAAATTCGGTACAACTCTATGGAAATTACTTTCCCCGAGATATCCTTTCCTGATCAGATCCAGAAAGTTTGATACAGATCCGGGTGAATCATTTACAAATAACTTAATTATTACAACCCCCTCTTCTGTTTCGATCTTCACTCTCTGGTCAGTAGGAATATTTTTTATCTTTTCCCAATCCAGTGGTTTTTCAAGAGCTAAAATTTTCTCCCGTTCGCCCTTTATCCCCCGGAAAAAATCGAGCGTCTTTCTGATCTCCTGCTTTTTATCCCTGTCAGTAGGAAGTTTATACTTCTCCAGCAACTCCTCCATGAATGTCAGATCCTTAATAACTCCAAAAAACTTATTGTGAGGATCTCTCAGAGTTGATGAAGAGATTGCAATAAGACTGTTATCTCCGGAAAGAATTCCCCTTTTAAAAATATCTGCAAAAACATTTCTTAAGGAATGAGACCCCTTGCCGGTTGATATTTCGATTTCAGGATCATATCCTTTTTTAGACATCATTTCAGAAATCGAAATCATTCCGGAAGTAGATATAACTTTCTCGACTCTCTTGAAAATCTCTTCTTCAACGAACGGATAGTTCATCGGATATTCAGACAACGCTATCAACAATAACCCTTTCTCATAAGGGTTTACAGATTTTCTATAATAACTTTTGATCATTGATGAAACTTCCTGCTTCTCGGGAGTGAATTTGAGCGAAAGTTTAATTAAATTTGCTCCTGCTCTCCAATTTTTTGTTCTTCTGGATAGTTCAAAATAAGTTTTATGATCTGCTGCAGATCCGATCGCCATCAAAACCTCGGTTGCTGCGACTGATATTTGATAATTGTCACTGGTGAGGAACCTCCGGATATCCTTCTTAACAACCTCATACTCGAATTTCCCTAGTGCGCGTATGGTGTTTACAACTATCCGCTGATCAATCCCACCGTTCAGGAAAGTCTTCAAAATATCAATAACTTTGTCCCCTTTACATTTTCCAAGTGCTATGATCAGATTCATCTTCACGCTATCATCTTTCTCGCTACGGATCAGGTCACTAAGGTCATCAAAATATTTTGATAGATCAATATCCATTATTCTGGACAAAGCATTAGATGCATAAAATCTTACATCCGTTGAATCACTTTTCATAAGAGTTCTTATAACAGTTTTCAATCCATTTTCTGAATGCTTTTTTCTTAGTATAGACCTGTATATCCCAAGAGCCTGACCTTTCATAACAATCTGGTTCCCTTTACTCAATACCGGGTCACTTAAAAGTTCAAGAGCTCTATCCCCACCACACTTACCGAGAGATTCAAGGATTACCATCTTTACTTCTTCCGACCTCTCTGACCTGAAGTTGGTGATAAGACTCTTTTCCGCGCTTATATCACCTGTCTGACCGAGTGAATAAGCTGCAGCCCCTCTGACATTCTCATCTTCATCCGCCAGCAGCAGTATCAGTTCATCTACAGCTTCCTTATCCTGAATTGAAGCAAATGCAAGGGCAGCAAATTTCCTGTATTCCGGTCTGGAGCTCTTCAGGAAAGGGATCAGCTTCTCAGTATCCCTGACATCCTGAAATCCGTAGATCTGCCTTACCGTTTCATCTGAAAATATATTCTTTTCCTTGTTCCCCGTGCAGGATAATAAAAGTAATAATGCAATAATAACAGTGAAAATTCTCATTATATCTCCTTTTTTTATTATACTCGATTAAAAAAAAAATGCATTTGAATATAAAAAAATGGTATTATACTTTTTTCAGCCCCCAATGGGTTAGATTTATCAAATTTTTTAAAGGAGTAATTATGATGACAGGACAGAAAAAGTTAGTAATTCTTACAATTGCTGTTGTTCTCATATTGCTTTATATGTTTTCAGTCAACTGCAGCAAAAAAAAAAATACGGAAAATTATAATGTTGTTTTAATAGTAGCAGATGCACTTAGAAGTGATGTTTTGGGTTGTTATGGCGGCGATGCTTCCACTCCGAATATTGACAGGCTTGCAAAGAGTGGTGTTCTTTTTGAGAATGCTTACAGCACTGCCCCAAGTACCTTGCCCTCCGCCGTAGCTATGTTTAGCGGCAATTATTCCGGATCATATGGGAGGATAAATAAGGAAAGCCGGAGAAATAAAAAAAGGAATCAGATTGCTTTTTATGTGAATGATAACGAAACTTTGCTTGCGGAGGTTTTAAAAGACAGATCATACGATGTGCTATTGGAATTGGAGAATCAGATTGCCGGTCTGTCGAATAATTTGCAGGGTTTTAGCATATTCAGGAAGAATCTAAGCAGGAAGAATAAAGCAGGAATTAATTTAGTTGAAAATACCACCGGTATAAGATCCTACCACCCTGGAAGAAAGGGAGAATCCGGATCAAACCCTTTTTATAATCGTATGTACACTTTTCTCCACTATTTATTAACTGTGCCCAGAGAACAGAATTTTTTTGTAATGAAATGGATTATGGATCCTCACGGTCCTTATAACCCTATTGAGAAGTTTAAGAAAAGGATAACCATTGATCCCACTATCCTACCCAGGGATGAGAGTTTTTACACTGGTGGTATAAAAGCTATTTACAGTCTTTTCAGAAAAAATATGGTATCGAATACAGAGATTGAATATATTAAATCCTTATACATAGCTGAAGTCGAGTCTGTAGACGAACGGATTGGTTATATTATAAAGGCCCTGAAACATCGAGGGTTATTGGATAACACCATTATCGTGTTTACTTCCGATCATGGTGAGTTATTCGGTGAACATGGACTTCTGGGGCACGGACAAATTCATTGTGAAGAGTTACTCCATGTGCCATTGATTTTTGCCGGGCCTGGTATTCCGAAAAGTAAAAGGGAAAAAAATGTTATTTCCAATTTGGATCTGATGCCGACATTAAAAGATTTGCTGGGTATCGAATATGACAACGATATGATGGGGAAAAGTTACAGTGCTTTGTTTTCCGGTGGAAAGATCCCTGACAGGATACTTTTTTTTAACGAGGCTGCAAATATAATTGAAAAGAAAGATAAATCTACACTTTTGATGGATGGCTACAAATTAGTGGTGACCAAAATGAAATCCAGTTTGAGTTATGAACTATTCAATCTTACCAGCGATCCCTCCGAATTAAAAAATGTATCAATGGAAAATCAGACTGTTCTGAAAAAAATGTTAAAAGAGTTTATAGAAGTTAAAAAGGAGATAGACCTCCGCCTGAAAAAAAATATAAATCAAATTGACAAAAAAGTAAATTTTGATGAAAAATGGCTGAAAGCTAAGAAGGAATTAGAAACCCTGGGATATTTATAGTTTTCAACATCCAATGTCGAATCAGACCTGATCAGTTAATGAGGAACAATCCTTATATTGATCCCACGATTAAGACAATAACAAAAACTGAAATTCAATGTATAAAAATACCTTACACCTCTTTTCTTATATCTGAGATCAGCTATAGTTACGGTCTTTTGCATGCCATTGCGGATACTTATCTCCTCAGGTGCCCTGTTAAAATTCGTAAGTTCAATAGTTCCGTTTTGAGAATGTCCAAAAAGATCAAGATCGATCTTTTTAAACTTCTTTATAGTAGAAAAAGTTATTGCCCTGCTTGAGCTATCTTTGTTTTGAATTACATACTCACTCAAAATATCCGATTTAGGGTATTGATTTCCATGAATAAGAAATGATACGCCCCTTTCAGTCCTGACTTTCACAGGATTAAAAAGTGCAACTCTCGGGAATAGTGAGAAGATAACAAATAGAAATATAAATGCTATGTATTGAAGGCCAATTGCCTTTTTGAGTTCAGTATTCCTTAATGAGAAGTATATAAATATAATTAACATAAACAAAAATATAAGATTAGGCAGATGTGAAAAATTTCCATCCACTTTTACAAAAGAAGGGAGCATCGAAGGAATATCTATATGAATATTTCCCAGTTTCTGGAAGATCAGTCCACTCCTGTCCAGATAGTTATGAGTTGTACTCTGATACAGTGTGAAAGGATTAAATATCTGGTATAGAATTATGAACCCGGAATAAAAAGGTATAAAAATATATAGTTTTTTAAATATCTTATTATTACTCTCAATATAGTAAATTATTACAAACAGCATTAGTGTCCATATGACAGGTAGAAGGTATCTGGCCTGGGGACAATATCCGGGTCGGACAGTTGAATAGCCATGATACAAAAGGTAAACAAATGATGCAATTGATATTACAAGGTGGGGGTAATACTTTCTGAAGTTCTTAAGAGCCAGGATCAGTCCCGGGAAAAAAAACAAGTATATAGGGCTGTACAGAATCAACCCGTCCCGCTGGTCAAAAAAATAATCAAATAAAGTTTCAATCCTGTTCTGAATTTTTATACTTTTCATCCCCTCTGAATATTCAACCTTTTGAGCTTCTGTTAATACTCCGGTGTAAACAGACATTGGTGAAAGACTTCCATAAGCAAAGTATAGATAAACAAGAAAAAGCAACATAAATGCAGCAGGAAAAACTACAAATGTCAGTCCGGATTTCAGATCCTTTTCCCTGAATTTCTTTATAAAAAAGAATAAACTGAATAATGAAATAAATATGATATATTTCATCCCCCAGAATACTGTCATCCCGAGGAATAAACCTGCATAAAGCAAATCCTTCCTTCTGATATTATCTTTAAAAAGTGAGAACCATATTGATGAAAGTATTAAAAGTAAAACCTGCAATTCAGCAAAAATGTGAAAAGAATAGAAAAATACCGGCGCTGTGAACATGAATGAAAAAAATATGAACAAAGACAATTTTTCCCTTTTCCATATTTTCAAAGTCAACAGATAGACCACAACTCCCAGCAGTGCCGCGAACAGTCCGAGATAGATCCGGACAAGAAAATATAGTAGTGGAATAGGGATTTTCAAAAGAAAGAAGGGTGCCAGAGTAAAAGATAATCCGGGGAGATGGAATGAATACCATTTCTTAAAGCCTTTTCCTACTTTAGAATGATGGGTTAACCTGTAGTTTATAAATTCTCTGTATTCATCTCTGGCATATTGGTTAAAAACGTTCAGATCTCCATCCTTTGATATGGATTGAGATATGGCAAGATAGTGAGGTTCATCGCCTACCAGCTCTACCCCTTTTAAAACAATAACAGCTGAAGCGAGGATGAAGATCATTTGTGACAAGAGAAATAGTATCACCAATCTGGTTCGGAGGCTGTTCCCATTTAAAGATCGAACCAATTTTTCTATGATCCTGTTCTTTTTAAAGATAGAATATATTGAAAAAAAAATAGTTATCAACAGCAAATTCCCGACTCTTGTTCGAAGATCAGGATGATCCCAATAAAACAATTTCATTACAAATATTAAAAGCCCGGAGATAAAAGGGAAGTAATATTTTACAGATCGTAGTTTTCGTCTTTTCGTGGAAAGGACGGAATTACAAAAAGCCATAAAAGGGATAAATAATAAAGGAGACCAGAATGGATAATTTAAGAAGAATATGATAAAACCGGAAAATGTTAATGAAGTCAGAAACAATTCACTCCTGCTGAATTTCATTTTTCGATTATTGCATAAGTACTTTTCTTCTACAACTATAAAATGGGGAATTAATTTCATTTAAGATAAATCCGGATAGATATCTTACAAACTAAATTCGCAAAAAGTCACCATTTCGCAGTTAACTGCGAGATACGGACCTCCTATCTCAGGTTTTTATAGAATAATCAGGTTGAAAATAATTGGCATTAAACTTGCAAACTGAGGGGAAACAAAAGGAGGCTGAAATGAAACAGCATTTGACAATAATTTTTATTCTGGTTCTGCTTACCGGGAATATTTTTTCATATAGGAATGGAAATAGCGGTTTAGGAAATGTTATGGATCCATATATAGAATCTTTCCCTTACGAAGAGGTTAGCGATGCCGAGAAAGTGTCCCTTCTTCATATGAGAGAAGAGGAGAAACTTGCAAGAGATGTTTATAACCATTTATATGAAAGATGGGGCATGAGAATCTTTGACAATATATCCCTAGCTGAACAAATGCATATGGATACGCTGGGAACTATCCTGCAAAAATATGATATCCCCGATCCTGTACTTTCTGATGAGCGAGGTGCATTCTCAGATGAAGGTTTGAAAGAACTTTATACAACACTGATCACAAAGGGAAATATTTCTCTCTCAGATGCTCTGTTGGTCGGAGCAACAATTGAAGATCTGGATATTTTTGATCTTCAGAAGGCACTTCTGGAAACAGATAACATGGATATTTTATTTGCATATGGAAATCTTAAAAAAGGCTCAGAAAACCACATCAGAGCTTTTACAAGTCAATTGAATATGTTTAACATAACCTATGAAGCGCAGTATATTTCTCAGGAAGACCTTGAAGAGATCTTGAGTTCAGGAGTCCAGAGAGGAAGATGGTAAAAAAATCATATATTTCCTCAATTTAAATTTAAAATATAAAAGTTAGAATTGGAGGAGTTGCTCTTTTCAGAGCAACTCTTCCATTATTTTTTTAGACTTTTCTAATACTTCTTTATGCAGACTTCCTTCATGTGAATCCATTGTCACTACAACCGGAAAGTCTTCTACTTCAATTACCCAGAATGCCTCAGGTGTTCCGAACTCTTCAAGCTTAAATACCTCTTTAACCTTTTTTACCGAATTCGCAATCAGGGTACCGGCACCTCCGATCGCATGAAAATAGACTGCACCGCATTTCTTCAGTCCCTCTAATGTTTTAGCTCCCATTCCACCCTTACCGATCACGCCCCTGACTTTATATTCACAAACAACGGTTGACTGATATGGCTCCTCTCTGGCTGAGGTTGTAGGTCCGGCCGAAACAAAACTCCATTCTCCGCTTTCACTCTGTTTTACAACAGGGCCGCAATGATAGATAACAGACTCTTTCAGATGCTCTCTGATAAATTCAGGTTTCTCCTCTACCATCAGTTTGTGTGCTTCATCTCTTGCAGTTACTATAGTACCGGAGAGTAATACTTCATCTCCCACTTTTAAACTTCTGATATCTTCTTCCGAGATTGGAATTTGTAATTTAATCATAAATAACCTCCCCATTTTTCAAGACCATCGTCTTTCTTCTAAAGGCCCAGCACATATATGAGATAGCCACGAAAAATGTAGCAGGATGTCTTGCCTGGGATGAAATAAACACATCCAGAACAGTTGTCTTACCGCCGAATCCCATTGGCCCGATCTGAAGTTTGTTTAAAGTTTCATTAAGGTCTTTCTCCAATTCGGCTATTTTCGGATCAGAACTTCTCTCACCAATCTTCCTGAAGAATTGAATTTTTGACAATGCGTATGATGTAATTCTGTCACCGCCTATTCCGATCCCGAGAGTTCCGGGAGCACATCCCAGCCCCTGTGCATTTACTACGGCATCTATTATTACCTTCCTGACCCCTTCAAGATCTCTTCCCGCCTTCAGAGGGGGAAAAGGAAGTTTATACTGTGTCCCTACGTTCTCACTCCCTCCACCTTTTAGCATAACTCTTATTCTGACCTCATCTTTATCCCATTGATGGAAATGTATATATGGAGCATTAACTCCAATATTATTTCCGGAGTTTTTAGATGTGACAGGATCGACCGCATTGGGTCGCAGGTATTGTTTTTTGGTTGCTTCAATTGCTGCCAATTCTATGGCTTCTGAATATTTCTTCTCTGATTCTCCTTCCGGGAAATCAATATAAAACAATAATGATCCCGTATCCTGACAAATTGGAGTTGACTTATCTTTTGCCATTTCGACATTTTCAAGAATAGTCTTGAAAACCCCTCTTGCAGGAGTCCCTTCATCTTCATTTTCGTAAGCATCAGAAAGTGACTTGACCACATCTTCAGAAAGATCGGTTGAAGCTCTCCTGATAAGCTCAAGGATTGAATCCTTTAAGTCCATATTTTTCTCCTTTATTTCTTATATTAAAAAAATATTTTATGTCAGCAATTTTAGTTTGTAAAGGAGGATTTGTTAAAAAATAAAATTAATATATGTAACCATTTCAAGTATGTTTTACTGTTGGAACACCGGGAAAAAGGATATTACAGGAAGGTGGTCGGAAACATTGGAAAAATAATCTGCGATCCTGCTGCCAATTAAAAGTGTCGTTGTGGAACCACCTTCGTAGTCATCAAAGAGTGATCTTGAGATCAGGATGTGATCTATCAAAGACCCCCATGAAGGATAAGAGGAGTAAAGAGGATCATCCGCAATCTCTAATGTAAGAAATTTGTAAGATTCAGGATCATTCAGAAGAAGTGTAAAACAATTTTCTGAAGCACTATCGGTCAATTCATCATTCCAGTCACCGGCAATAATGTAATCTTTCTCATCATCAATATTTATCCTTGAATCCATAAACTCTTTTAATAACCTTACTGCTCCCCGTCTTCTGTCAAGCTCCTCTGTACCCTGAAATGCTTTTAGATGAACAATTATCAGAAAAAACTCATTTGAGAAATCTCCTTTATTAACTCTAAGCTTAACAACTAATGGAGGACGTGGAAATTCATAATCCCTATCCTCATAAATTTGATCTACAGATAGAATCGTGAACATATTTTTTTTATAAATAATTCCTGTTTTCTGATAACTGCTTCCATAAGTATCATCAGAATATAATCCGTCATAGTCACTAAGGTCATTCATCAGGTTATCGAATGACCATGTATCAGCAATTTCCTGCACAGCATAAATATCCACATCCAGATTTTCAATTATCAACTTATATGATTCTATCGATCTGTTTCCATTGTCGGGAAAGTTGAGCATATTCCATGTAACAAGCTCCAGAGAATCATCCAACCCAACTCTTTCAAGAGAGTGAACTATTTCATCTTCGATCACAACTTCCTCGGAAGTTTTGCATCCGGAACTCAATAAAAGAAAACAGATCACAAAAAGATAAATTGAAGTTTTTAGCATCTGATATTTTTACATCAACCGGAATGAATAATCAAATCTGGCTTGAACTTTTCACTATTATCTTCATCCCTTCTTTCACACTCAGTGGAGACATTTTTATGTTAGCTATGAACTCAGAGACAGAATCCGGAGATGTTTTTGAATATTCCCTTAGTGCCCACCCTATCGCTTTACGAATAAAAAACTCTTCCCTTTCAGATAACTCCTTTATAAGTGAGAATAATAATTTCTTATCTGTTCCATTCTTATATTTCAATTGAAAAAGGAGAGAAGTCCTCTGCAGCCACATATTTCCCGAGCCCATCCATTTCCCGGTAATTTCAGGAATGATATTTTTGTCCCCTGCCAGAACAGGGCCAACAAGATTGGATGCGATGGCATCTACTGTATCCCACCAAGATCTGTTTGTGATCATGAGTTCGAATAATGAGATATGATCTTTATCAAGTTGCCTGATCATCTTTCCCAGCAGAAAGATCGCGAAATACTGGTATTCCCTCTGCGGCTTCTCCCATAATTCTTTTATAATATTACTAATTTCCTTATTATCTGGAAGACCTTTCTCCTTAAAGAATTCCCTGTATATATCTTTCCTTGGAACTGAAGTTATACCGAAGAACTCAAACCTCTCCTTCATATATTTCTTCATGGGAATTGCTTTGGCAGGATCGGCATTTTTCAAATACAAATCTTCAAGTAAGCTGAGGTATCTTTGTTTCATATATCTATTTTAATAAAGATCCCAAATTTATTATAGATCTCATTTTCTCAGCATTATTTTTTGACAATCTTTTCAGTATTAATTAGAATTGATAAATCAGCGAGGTGCAATAATGGGTTTTTTAAATTTAAAGGATATAGAACAGAAAGAGATAGTCAAAGGTTACAATGCAAGGTTCGTTCATTCAGACAATATGACCACTGCATACTGGGAAGTCGAGGCAGGCGCAGAACTTCCCCTCCATTCACATGATCATGAACAAATTTCAAATGTTACAAAAGGAAAATTTGAGTTCAACCTTGATGGGGAGATTAAAATACTTGAACCGGGGAATGTAGTTATAATTCCTTCAAATGTTACACATTCAGGAAAAGCGGTCACGGATTGCCTTATTATAGACACATTCCATCCTGTCCGCGAGGATTACAGGTAGATAAAATGAATAATACTGAAAACAGACAAAATGAATTTTTTACAATTAAGGAAATGATCGAGAACAGTATAAACAAATATCCGGGGAATCCGGCACTTTCTTTCTTCTATTCCGAACCGGTCACATACGGAGATCTCGGTATCAGGATAAAAGAGCTTTCACAATTGCTGAGAGATCATGGGATAAGAAAAGGGGACAAAGTTGCTATCCTCGGAGAGAACTCACCCAATTGGGGGATATCCTACCTGAGCATTGTATCACTCGGAGCAGTAGCGGTCCCGGTCCTTCCGGACTTTCAACAGAGTGATCTGGAAAACATCCTGAACCATTCCGAAAGTAAATTGTTGTTTGCAACAAAAAAACAATTTGATAAATTAAGATATGAAAAGTGCGGCAATATAACAAAGGTAATTATTCTCGATGACCTTCATGTGGAAGAAACCGGATTCGAGACTGTAGGATTCGCCGACTATATTAATGAAAAAAAAGTAAAGATCTCCGCAATCATTCATGATATCGGTGAATTTACAGGAATTATATCTGCTGAAGTTTCAAAAGATGACCTTGCTGCAATTATTTACACTTCCGGTACAACAGGATTATCAAAAGGAGTTATGCTTACCAACGGGAACATAATGGCAAATGTATATGCTATGAAAGAGTTGATCGGATTTGATACAAATGACCGATTCCTCTCACTTCTCCCTCTGTCCCATGCTCTTGAATGTACTATAGGATTCCTCCTTTCAATGGCAAGCGGATCATCTTCCTGGTATACAGGTGCAGTTCCTACACCTCCGGTAATCAAGAAAGCTGCTTCGATTGTAAAGCCGACCTGCATACCACTTGTTCCCCTGATAATTGAAAAAATTTACAAAAAGAGGGTTCAGGCCCTGCTTGAGAAGAATTTTCTGACAAAAACTATTGCAAAAACCCCTTTCCTGAAAAAGAAACTTTATAAGAAGGCGGGAAAAGCTATTCTTGAATTCTTCGGAGGAGAAGTAAGAATGATAGCAATAGGCGGTGCACCTCTGGGTTCTGAAGTGGAAAATTTCCTGAGAATAGCTGAATTCCCGTACGTAATGGGTTACGGCCTCACGGAAACAGCTCCTTTGCTTACCGGAGAAAAGGTGAGTGAAACCAGAAAAGGCTCATCCGGATACCCGATAAGAGATGTAGAGATAAAAATAGTCGATCCGAATCAGAAGACAGGAATAGGAGAGATATACGCCCGAGGCCCCAATGTAATGAAAGGTTACTTCAAAAATGAGAGTATAACTAAAGAAGTTCTGACTGATGACGGATGGTTCAAGACCGGTGACAAAGGTTATCTTGATAAGGATAACTACCTTTATATAAGGGGTAGATCAAAGAACATGTTCCTGGGAGCAAACGGGGAGAACATTTATCCTGAAGTTATTGAAGAAAAACTAAATGAAATTCTTATTGTTCAGGAAGCTCTGGCGATCGAAAATAAAGGTGATGTGGAAGCATTGATATACCTTGATCATGATATCCTGAGTCCTTTGCTGGAAGGCAAATCCGAAACAGAACAAAAAAAGATCATAAGTGATATTCTTGAAAATATCCGGGTTGAAGTGAATGAAAAACTTCCTCCATCGTCAAGAATAAAGAGGGCCTTCCATCAGCTTGAAGAGTTTACAAAAACTGCGACTAAGAAGATCAAAAGATACCTCTATTATCATCCTTCATCAGAGTAAATTTTGTAAAATTTTTAAACAATTTTGACTTAAACAAGTATAATACTCTTGATATGGGAATAATTCTTGACAGTTTTCAAAAAGATGCGATCAGACTTATAGGAGAAGGTCGATCTGTAATCGTATCTGCTCCCACTGGTGCGGGGAAAACACTTATTGCTGAACATGTTATGCAAAAAGTTCTTAATGCAGGAGAAAGAGTGATCTACACATCACCTGTTAAAGCACTCTCTAACCAGAAGTTCAGGGATTTTTCAGTGCAGTTTCCGGACAAAACAGGGATCGTAACCGGTGATGTATCGATCAATCCATATGCTCCGTTAGTAATAATGACAACAGAGATCCTGAGGAACAGACTTTTTTCTGACAATTCTTCGTCAATAGATTATTCATGGGTGATATTTGACGAAATACACTATATTGATGATCCCGAGCGGGGAACAGTATGGGAGGAATCCCTGATGTTCCTGCCCGAAGGGATGAAATTCCTCGGACTTTCCGCTACTCTCCCTAATGTCGATGAATTCGCCTCATGGATAAGCCAAATAAGAGGAGAAGATGTTTCAGTTGTGAAAGAGACCAAAAGACCTGTCCCTTTAAGATTCTATTTTGTTTCCGGAAGAAGAGTATTCAAAGACCCTGCATTTATTAAAAAAAATCCACGTAGCTTTAATCCTGGTGAACAACGATACAGGAGACAAAAAAAAATCCCGAATGATAATGACATAATAAGCCTGATAACCGGACTACGGTCAAGAGACAGACTCCCGGCGATCTATTTTACAATGAACAGGAAAAGAACAGTCTCATTAGCAAACTCACTTGTTTCATTTGATTTCCTGGAAAAAAATCAAAAAAAACCAGTTGTTGATACAATAGATGAAATATTAAAAAGGTACGGGAGCTCAGATAATCAGGGCTTTAATGACATTATCCCACTCCTGAAGAGGGGTATCGCCTATCATCACGCAGGAATGCTTCCTACAGTAAAAGAACTTGTTGAGAAACTTTTTACTTCCGGTCTGATCAGGATAGTTTTTGCTACAGCTACTTTCGCTCTGGGAATAAATATGCCGGCAAAAAGTGTGATTCTCGATGAATTGAAGAAAAGGTCAGGCAACTCTTTCAGATTGATGCCAAGGAGGGATTTTTTTCAGATGGGAGGCCGGGCGGGACGACGAGGGATTGATGAGACCGGTTATGTATACAGCTTCACAGATCCATCGATCCAGTTGCACTCTATCAGATCACTTATTAACGGTTTACCGGAACCTGTCTCCAGCAGGTTCTCTCTCTCCTATGCCGGAATTCTAAATCTGTATGAAAGATATGGAGAGGATATCCATTCAATTTATTTCAGATCGTTCAGACATTTTCTGGAAAAAAGGAAGGAAAATGGAGCGATATCAACCGGACTCAGGGGGAAAATAAAATTATTGAAAGAGCTTAAGCATTTAGAAGCTGGAAAGGTAACCGAAGCAGGGAAATTTGCTCGGGAAATTCATGGATATGAACTTCCGATCGGTGAAATATTCAAAAGTGATCTTATAAAAGATCTTTACCCGAAAGATCTTGTCTATATCGCTCTCGCTCTCGTATATGAACCAAAAAGAGGAGAAAAAGCGATACCTGATCATGGGAGATCAAAATATTTATACAAACTGACCAAGCCTTTAATTACAAAAATTCACAAGCATGAAAAAACAAATAATATAGAAAATACAAGTCCTGCATTTAATTTCAACCTTTCTCCGGCAGCAGAAATGTGGATGAAGGAAGAACCTTTCTTCTGGTGTGTGTATAATGCCGGAATAGATGAGGGAGACCTTGTCAGATATTTCAGAATGTCTATACAAATACTGAGAGAATTGCTGAACACAAATATTGCAATTGGTTCAAAATCTAAAATAGAGAAAGCGATCTCTCTGCTTAACAGGGATATTATTGATGCAGAAAGAGAATTGAGAGGAGAAAATGTTAGAGATTAACAATTTGAAGAAGAGTTTTAATGGCCGGCCTGCTTTAAGAGGAGTCGATCTTCAGCTAAATGCAGGAGATGTCTACGGGCTGCTCGGGCCAAACGGAGCAGGGAAAACAACTACAATAAAAATACTTGCAGGATTACTTTCGATAGATTCAGGAACAATTAAGATTGATGGCAAATTGTATTCACGAAATGATCCCGACCAGAAAAGAAAGGTTGCATATGTCCCGGATGAGCCCTTCGTCTATCCTAAATTGAGCGGGGAAGAGCATATGCACTTCTACGCAGATCTTTACGGGTTCCCGGTAAAAGGGAGGGAGGAGAAGTTTGACTATTTTTTCAAATATTTCGAGTTTGAATTTTACAGGCACGAACTTGTGGAAACATATTCCGCAGGAACAAGACAGAAACTGCTGATCTCCCAGTCAATACTTGTTGAACCTAGAATTTTATTACTCGATGAACCTCTTGTATCCATTGACCCGGTCGTAGGCAGAAAATTCAAGGTTTTAATAAAAGAGTTATCTGAAAAAGGTACTATCATTATTTTTGCCACTCATATATTACCATTAGCCCAGGAGGTGAGTTCAAAAATAGGAATAATTATTAACGGGAAAGTGCAGGTTGAAGGAAGTATGAAAGAATTAAAGAAACGGTCAGGGGCCACTAATCTCGAGGATTTTTATTTTGAACAGGTGATAGAACATGAAGGCATTGTTAAAAGTTAAGCTTAGAAGTATTCTCAACACTATAAGGAATTCCCCCGGGAGGAAATATTTCCTGTTTGGACTTTTCGGTATCATGATCCTTGCGTTCCTATCTTTTGTATCTGTCAAACTTTTTGGTTACATCTATTTTCAGGATGATTTTCCATTACAATTAAAATATTTCCTGGCAGAAAAACTAATGACAATGGTATTTTTGACAATGTTTACAATGCTGATCCTTTCATCATTGATATCAACATTGAATATATTTTTTCTCTCAAAAGACCTTAACCTGCTCTTCTCTTCCCCGATGCGGTCAGGCAGGATATTTCTTTGGAAGGGTCTGGAAGTAACTGTGAACAGTTCAATTATGGTAATCTTCTTTGCTTCCCCGGTAATAAGTGCGTATCTTTATTATTTTTCATCCGGATACCAGAACTACGTTCTGGCAATGATCCACTTTGTTATATTTATTCTATCCGGGGTTATTATCGGAATAATTCTCGGTTTTATAATTCCAGGTTTCATTTCGATCAAAAAACTACAACCTGCTCTATCTGTTGTGTCAATTATTATTATTTCCATTGTTGTAATATTCCTGAGGCTTCTGCAACCGGAAAAATTCGGCAATCCCGACATAATTGATAATGTCTTCGAATACATTAAGAGCTTATCTACTCCAATCTTTAAATACTTCCCATTCGAATGGCTTTCAAAATCTCTTGTCTCTCTTTCGGAAAACGACCATTCAGGATTTTTCACTTTATTCCTGTCAACCGCTATATTCCTGGCAATACTCTACATCTTCCTCTGGTTGCTACAGAAGAAATTCTATTTCCAGTTATTCGACAAGATCAACAGAGGATCTTTCGGCGGCAACCGCTCGAAATGGGAGAAAGGATTTATCAAAGGCGATTACGGAATCCTTTTTAAAAAAGAGATAAAATCATTCATAAGAACACCGGAACAATGGTCTCAATTGCTTGTTATCGGGGCAATTATTGTTGTTTTTGTTATGAACATGAAAGTGATCCCGCTCCCCTCCGGGCAGATAAAGAATATCATTGGCTATATGAATATAGGGATGGCAGCATTCATAATAACCGGACTGAATTCCAGATTTACTTTCACATCGATTCCGATCGAAAATCCGGGTATTTCCCATCTTTTCGCCTCTCCTTTAGATAAAATGAAAATTCTTAAGTTCAAATTGATCTTTTATCTTATACCTATGTTTGTAATCTCTTTCGGACTATTTTTTGCAGGTGAAATCATCCTTCAACTTGATGAGATCACAAAACTTTCAGGTGTTTTATACCTGACACCGGTAGTTACTCTTATAACCCTGTTGGCATTCTATTTCAGCCTTCAATTGAAAGGCTCAAGACAGCTCTCTCCTCAGCATCTCATCACCAGCAGAGAAGGGATATCATTCATGCTATGGAGCCTGGTTTATATAGTCTTATCCCTCATTTTTATGATAAGGCCTTTATACCTCTACTTTTATGCGAAATTCACAAGGAAGATGATTCCAATTGGTGAGATCTCTTTGTGGATCGCAGCTTTTTTTCTGATCAATTTTCTGCTTATAATTCTTTTCTCTGCGAACATGAAGAAAAATTGGAGAGAAAGAGAGTTCTTCTAAAGTTATTACCTAAAACTTTTTTTCAGAAAATTTTTGCTGGAATATCCGTAGAAAGAATGTGAAGTTACCGGGGAAATATCTGCAAAACAGCCTGCGGGGTTCATAAAGAAATCGCTGGAACCACTCAAGACCTGCTTTGATCCAAAATATATATATTATTTAAGACTTTTTATCCAATCATTAATATTATGCTTAAATTGAAAATCAATCAGAGCTTTCGCCCTTCTATCTTTTCGTTTCCCTGATAGAGGATAAGATCGGTGATATTCCCCGCCGGATCTTTAATAAACTCGATCTCTGCATCAATAATATTCACAAAGTATCTCAACTCCGACAGAGGTAAGATCTCAACTGCAGACTGCCCCGTAGCCCTGATCATCAGTTTTCCTGAGTCAATTAAGACATCGATCATAAATCCCTTCATCTGATATCTGCCGGTCAATTTTTTATATATGGATCTATCGATGGAGACAGCCTTTCTGGTTTTGATCTTCTTCCCTGTCTTTTTTGCAAAGTCTTTCCCACCCAGGGAATGCATGGTAATTGCTATGACCTTCCCATCTTTTTTATCTCTCTCGAATGTAAACCATGAAAATGAGTTTTTATAAAAAAATGTATCATAAGACTTGTTAAATCCTTCCAGCTTCATACTTCCGGTTCTCTGAGTATACAATTTATTTCCTTCACGGGTTACCATTCTTTCATCATCTTTACTTATCTCATAAACTCCTACATATTCATCTAATTCCTTCTCAGAAAGTAGCTTGATATTATCTTCAGAATAAGGTTTACCGAGAAGCAGTGTTGCTATCCATTGAGATACAAATTGCGGAGAGATCTTATTTCCAGTCGAATTGCTTAGCACTACTACAAAAATATCCTCTTCAGGAATATACAATTTGTTTGTAATAAAACCATTTATCCCTCCACCATGATGTATCTCTTTATATCCATTGAAATCGATATTAATAAACCCGCACGCATAGCTTATCTCTTTGCCATTGTTCAATTTTGATCTTTTATAAACTTTCCTTAAAGATGATTCCGATATCAGTTTCCCTTCATTAAGACTCCTGTTCCATTTGTAGAGATCATCAACTGTCGACAAAAGTGAGCCTGCAGCATAAGGAAGTGTCATGCTTATATATGAAGAATTGACAATTCCCTTATCATTTCTTCCATAACCTTTAGCTCTGTTCCTGATAACCTGCGCTGCTTCTCCATAAATAGAATTCTTCATACCTGCTATATTAAATATTCTATTCTTTACAAAATCAGCATACTTCTGACCACTCACTTTCTCTATTATCGCCCCGAGAAGAACATATCCTGAATTGTTGTACAGAAATTTTTCTCCCGGTTCAAAATCAAAAGGCTGATCCTTAAATACATCAATTAATTTATCAACCTCCATATCAGTTCTCATCATTTTTCTAAACTCAGGCATCGATGTATAACTTTTTATTCCGGAGGTATGGTTAAGCAGATGCCAGACTGTGACCTTTCGACCCTTCAGGGGATATTCAGGAAGATAAACCGTTATCAGGTCTTCAAGCTTAACCTTGCCTTCTTCAACAAGCATCATTATACCAACCGATGTGAATTGTTTTGTAATTGATCCGATCCTGAACACCATTTCAGGATTCACAGGGACATTCAATTCCATATCGGCCTGGCCATAACCCTTTCGAAGAATGATCTTCCCGTTCTTTACTGCAAGTACTGCTGCTCCGGGCATATTTGGTCTATATATACTTGAGAGATATTCATCAATCTCTGCTTTTTGCTGTTCCGGATTTCCTGGCAGTGCAATTATCAGTGTGGTACACAGAAAAAACGTTGTAATAGATAATAGAATTTCTTTTTTTATATTATAATTCATAACTCCTCCTGAAATATTTCATACGTTTTTATTCCGGATTTGTTTAATTCAATCCGCTTCATATCTATTGACAAAGACCCCAATTTATCCAATACTATTCAGAATTGTAAAGGGGATGAAATTCAATGAAGAGTAGAAAACTTATTGAGGATATACTGAAAAAAAGGATCATGGTCCTTGACGGGGCAATGGGGACAATGATACAAAATTTTCATCTCAATGAGGAGGACTACAGAGGAGAGAGATTTAAAACCGCTGCTATTCCGCAGAAAGGTAATAATGATATACTCTCCCTGACAAGACCTGATATTATTTCCACGATCCACTCGGACTATCTTGAGGCCGGTTCCGATATTATTGAAACCAATACATTTAATTCCAACAGGATCTCCATGTCCGATTACGGAATGAAAGATCATGTTTATGAAATGAACAAAACCTCTGCAACCTTAGCAAAAAGAGCTTGTGATGAGTTTTCTGAAAAAACCCCTGAGAAACCCCGTTTTGTGGCCGGCTCCATGGGCCCTACAAACAAGACAGCTTCAATGTCACCGGATGTTAACCAACCGGGTTACAGAGATATAACTTTCGATGCTTTAAGAGAAGCCTATTTTGAACAGGCAGAAGCACTTATTGACGGAGGAGCGGATATTCTTCTCCTTGAAACCGTATTTGATACCCTGAATGCAAAAGCTGCATTGTTTGCTATTGAAGAATTGAAAGAGAGAACAGGAAAGGATATTCCGATAATGCTATCCGGAACTATCACAGATTCCAGCGGCAGGACCTTGTCCGGTCAAACTCTCAAAGCTTTTTATCATTCTGTTTCACACATCAATCTGCTGAGTATAGGCCTGAATTGTGCACTGGGTGCAAAACAATTAAGACCATATATAAAGGAACTATCAGGATTATCAAAATATCCGGTAAGTATGCATCCAAATGCAGGCCTCCCCAACCCGTTCGGTGAATATGAACAAACTGCAGATGAATTCGGACAACTAATTGATGATATTACAGAATCAGGTTATGTAAATATAATCGGAGGTTGTTGCGGTACTACTTCGGATCACATAAAAAAGATCTCAAAGATCATAAAGAACAAACCTCCAAGGCAGACCCCTGAACCATCAGAATTAACTACTTTGTCAGGATTAGAAACTGTAGTGATGAGACCAGGCTCTAATTTTGTGAATGTCGGTGAAAGAACCAACGTTGCAGGCTCAAAGAAATTTGCAAGACTTATCAAAGAGGAGAAATATGAGGAAGCTCTTTCGGTTGCACGTCATCAGGTTGAAGGGGGCGCTCAAATAATTGACATCTGCATGGACGATGCAATGCTGAATGCTGAAGAAGCGATGAAGCTCTTTCTGAACTATATTGCTTCGGAACCGGACATTGCAAAGTTGCCGATCATGATCGATTCATCAAAATGGAGTGTTATAGAGTCGGGATTGAAAGTTGTGCAGGGGAAATCTATCGTAAACTCCATCTCATTAAAAGAGGGAGAAAAAGAATTTTTAAAACAGGCCGGGCTTATAAAACGATATGGTGCGGCATTGATAGTTATGTTATTCGATGAGAAGGGACAGGCAGATACTTATGAAAGAAAAATTGAAATTGCAGAGCGGTCATATTTACTACTAACACAAAAACTCAAATTTCCCCCGGAAAATATTATTTTCGATCCCAACGTTCTGGCGATCGCAACCGGAATTGAAGAGCATAATAACTATGCTGTTAATTTTATTAATGCTACAAGATGGATAAAAGAAAATCTTGGCCCGGTAAAGGTAAGTGGAGGAGTAAGCAATCTTTCATTCTCATTTCGCGGGAACTCTGCAATAAGGGAGGCGATGCATTCAGTTTTCCTTTTTCATGCGATTAAAGCAGGGATGGATATGGGGATCGTTAATCCGGCACTGCTTGAAGTTTATGAATCGATCCCGGAAGAACTTCTAAGACTTTCTGAAGATGTAATTCTCAACAAATCTGATGAGGCGACGGACAGGCTGATAAAATATGCAGAGAAAGCCGGCCCGGCCGGGAAAACAAAGAAAAGAACTCTGGAGTGGAGAAACAGGTCTGCAATTGAAAGGCTGATCCATTCACTTGTTAACGGTATCACTGATTTTATTGAAACAGATACCGAGGAGGCGAGAATACAATCTGATTTTGCCCTTGATGTGATAGAAGGTCCACTTATGAAGGGTATGGACATTGTTGGTGACCTTTTCGAATCAGGCAAGATGTTCCTCCCGCAAGTTGTTAAAAGTGCCCGGGTAATGAAAAAATCAGTTGCACATCTTCTCCCATATATTGAAAAAGAACGCTCACCCGGGGAAAGTAAAAATGCAGGAAAGATCCTCCTTGCAACTGTGAAAGGTGATGTTCATGATATAGGAAAAAATATTGTCGGAGTGATATTGGCCTGCAATAATTATGAAGTGATCGACCTCGGAGTCATGGTTCCTGCAGAAAAAATACTCCGGACAGCAATTGAAAAGGAAGTTCAGATCATCGGACTTTCCGGACTTATAACACCTTCTCTGGAAGAGATGGCCAACATTGCTTCGGAAGCCGAGAGAGCAGGTATAGATATTCCGATAATTCTGGGAGGTGCACCTACTTCAAAAATACATACAGCTGTCAGAATAGATCCACAATATTCAAAACCTATTGTGCATGTGAAAGATGCATCTAAAGCAATAGGCGTGGTTTCAAATCTTATCTCTCCTGAAAAAAAGAGTAAATATTCGAAGAATGTGAAAAGTGAATATTCAAAGATCAGAAATGATCATGAAAATCTCAGGAAAACATCTCAATACAGGAACCTGACAATTGCAAGGGAGAACAGGTTCATGATCGAGAAGAACAATTTCACACAATATAAACCGATCCTTAGTGATCTTCAAATATTCAAAAATTACCCTCTTGAAGAAATATCAGAATTCATTGACTGGACATTCTTCTTCGTTCAATGGGATATTACGGGGAAATATCCTGATATTCTAAGTGATCCGGTTAAAGGAGTTGAGGCAACAAAACTTTTTTCAGATGCAAAAACAATGTTAGAACAGATCATAAAAGAAAAATGGATCACTGCAAATGGTGTATGCAGGATATTTCAAGCTAACTCGGATGGCGATGATATCATTATCTTTGATGAAAGCGGGAAAGAAATTGAAAGATTATATCATCTGAGAAACCAGCAGATTAACAAAGATGGATCACCCAACCATTGTCTTTCAGATTTTATCCTTCCTGAAAACATTGACTCTGAGAGGGATCATATAGGTGCATTTGCTTTAACGACCGGACTGGGGATCGGGAAACACATCAAACGTTTTGAAGCGGACAATGATTCATATAGTGCTATTATGCTAAAGATACTCGCAGACCGCTTTGCTGAGGCCTTTGCAGAGCTGATGCATCTGAAAGTAAGAAAAGAGATCTGGGGATATTCTCAAAATGAAGATATTGATCTAAAAAACATCTTCCGTTCTAAATATCAGGGAATTCGTCCTGCCCCGGGTTATCCTCCTTGTCCTGACCACCGGGAGAAAAAAACCATCTTCAAATTACTTGATGCTGAGAAAAATACGGGCATTAAACTTACGGATAATTTTGTTATGGACCCTGCGGCATCTGTATGCGGGCTCTACTTCTCCAATAGAGATTCAAAATATTTCAGCGTAGGCAGAATATCCAAAGATCAGATCATCGACTATTCAATGAGAAGGGGAAGCACTGTAAATGAAAGTGAAAGATTCCTTGCTTCAGATTTGAATTATCTGAAAGAATAGAGTATAACTTCATATTCATTCCAACGATCAAAATTCACGATCATAGGGATTCACTGGAACTATGAAAATTACGGAATATTTTAAGAACAAAAGTGATACACTGTTCACCTTCGAACTCCTCCCCCCACTGAAAGGGACAAGTATCGAAACTATATTTAGCATTATCAACCAGCTCTCAGAATTCAAACCTCCATATGTGAATGTAACTTACCACAGAGAGGAACTTGTTTATAAGAAAAGAGGTGACGGACTATTAGAGCGATTCATTGTAAGAAAAAGGCCAGGTACGGTCGGGATCACTGCAGCAATACAGGCAAGATTTAAAATGGAAGTTGTTCCCCATATAATTTGCGGGGGTTTTACAAAAGAAGAAACAGAGAATGCACTTATTGACCTGGATTTTCTCGGGGTTGAGAATATACTTCTGGTAAGGGGAGATATTGAAAAAGATACAGGGGCATTCAAACCTAAACCCGGGGGACATAAACATACAACAGAATTGATCCGTCAGGTTGCCGACATGAACGAAGGCAAATATTTAGATGAGAAACTTGAGAATACTATCCCTACAAAATTTTCAATCGGTGTTGCCGGATATCCGGAAAAACATGATGAAGCTCCGAATATGGAATGCGACCTTTATTATCTGAAAAAAAAAGTTGAAGCAGGTGCAGAATATATAGTCACGCAAATGTTCTTCGATAATAAAAAATATTTTGACTTTGTAAAAGCAGCCCGGGAAGCAGGAATAACAATACCGATAATCCCGGGGTTAAAGCCTGTTTCACTGCAGAGACATATAAATATCCTGCCAAAGGTTTTCCATATTGATCTCCCTGCTGATCTTGCGACAGAAATAAGAAAATGCAAAGATAATAAGTCAGTGAGGGAACTTGGTATTGAATGGGGGATTGAACAATCGAAGGAACTAAAAGCTGCAAATGTGCCGGTCATTCATTACTATACTATGGGAAAATCCGACAATATTGCCAGAATCGCAAAAGCAATATTTTAATCAGATCAAAATTTATTTCGTTTGAAAAAAAAATTAATTTAATTTATTATAATAATGTAAGGAATTTACATATTATGACAGAAGAAAAATATAATGTTCCGGATAAAGAGTCATTTGAAAGGATATCTGCCTATTTCTCCTATTTTAATGATCCTGGTAGCGATTTTTATGAACTTCGCGTTACAGATTATTATTATTCAAAGGAAGTATTAAAATTTGTTGATGATTTTTATAAGGAAAAATTCGACTATCCTTTTGACTGGACAAAATTTACTGATGATTTCTGGGAATTATCTAATAATAAGGAAAGTTTTGAAAAAGCCGATATTGAAGCTGTCATAAAATTCCTGTCGACAATAATAAATGCCGACAGGTTCATAGAAGGGACGATGGCATTTGCAATCGATAACGGACATATCCTCGCAATTCTGACAAAATTCCGGAAATATTCAGAGAGCCTTTAAAAGTCTTCAATCATTTGTGATTTTTAACAACCAGGAATAATTCGAGTTAATAACTTGTTAATCCCCCATAAGACTATGCAATGCATTTGGATCAATAAAAAAGTTTTTTTTATTTAAAGAAACTGAGATCGAGGCTTTCAGAAGAAAATAAATTGATTTGTGAATAATAGTTTTCGTAAAGGGAAAATTTAGTTATAATATGATGGATGGAGGAAAAAATGAAAAAATTTATAACCTTATTAATTGCAATAGTTGTTTTAAGCGTTTATTCAATGGCAGAGGTCAGGATCGGATTTGTAAATACACAACAGATAATATCCAGCACGAAAATCGGTATGAAAACGGCAAAAAAACTGGAGAAACGACAAAAAGAAGAGAGGGACAAACTCCTTGCCTTTCAGGCAAAGATCAGCAAACTTGAAGAAGAGAAATCTTCTCCATCCACAGCCAAAGAAAAGAAACAGGCTATGTCGAGAGAAATATTCAGTGCCAAAAAAGAGCTAAAAAAAAAATATGATCAATTGACAGCTGATTTTCAGAAATACTCACAAAATGAGTTAAAGCTTCTTGAAAACAAAATAAATCCTATAATTCAGGATATAGGAAAGGCAAAAGGATATACGGCAATCTATGATGTCCAGAGATCAGGAACAATCTATATAGACAATTCCGTAAATATCACTAAAACTGTTATTGATGCTATCAACCTGAAATATCCCAATTAGGATATTTCCGGCAGCATATATTATAACTCTTTATCTCCATCTCTTGTCTCAGTCAGTTTGTGCTGCTTCCTTTTCTCTTTAGCTTCTTTTTTAAGCCATTTGTCAGGATAACCTATCTCCTGCGGCCGGTTCTTCTCATCCTGAATATATCCATCATTGTACTTGGTAATTAAGAAATCTCCCAGAGCCACCCACTTTTTAACAATTGTTTCGGCATTTTCGACACTGTATTTGGTCAAGTAATCATCAACCAGTTCTTTATTCGTTCTCAACAGATATTCAGCAGTATGTTCGATCGCAGGCTGCAAATCGAATTCAAGGTCTTCGATCTCTTTCTGAACTTTCTGTATATCTTTTATCATATAGCTGTATCTGAGATTTGCATAATTGGCCACAAAATTGAAGGCCCACCATGCAGAATCCCTTGTATATTGTTTCAAAGATCCGATGGTATAAGACCGGGGTAACTCATTAACCGATGTGTAGATCGGCACAAAAACATTCGTATAAGGGTTGTCCATTCCATACCAGACCACACCTCCGATCTCATCAGGGACATACTCTCTGGATTCGGAAACATACACGAAACCCGCCTGCTGAGTAGCAATCGGCCTTTCCCAAGCATATAGTTTTCCGTCCACTTTCCATTTCATCGGCCTCCACCTGTCTGGAGATTCGAAAGGGCCTGAGACCAGGTCTTTAGTCATATCAAACTTTGTATTCTCATAATGATCTCTATGCAGTGCGATCACATCCCGGACATCAAGTTTGGTGTCCGGTTTAATATACAGATCAAAAGGTTTAAGTTTTGTATTCCCGTTGCTGTATTCAGGGGAAATTTTCTTTGAAGGTGATATCCTCCTGAAAACACTCCACACCCTTCGTGCCGAATACCTGATCTGTTCCTCTGTCGGAGGGTTGTATGCTTTTGAAAAACTGAACGCCCCATCCTTCTCCGGATCATAATATCCATGTTCTACCGCATAGGAGATCACATTTTCAGAATATAAAACATTTTCAGGATCATTTAATGGAAACTCATGGATCCTTGACATATTCGCTGTCGCACTTACCATCCCGTCCGGAATCTTTATTGCTACCCAGATTGCTCCTATACCATCTTTCCCGGGCCCAACAATTTCCATTAGCCAGGCCTCATGTTTATCAGCAATGGATATAGATTCTCCTTCACTTCTGTATCCATGTTTCTCAACCAGTGTTGTCATCACTTTTATTGCTTCCCTGGCAGTTTTTGCCCTTTGTAATGCGATCCGCATAAGAGGATAATAGTGAAATACCCCTTTATTACTAATAAGTTCTTTTCTCCCTCCGAAGGTTGTTTCACCAATGGCAAGCTGATACTCATTCATTAAGCCAATCACTTTGTAGGTCTCAGGAACCTGAGGTATTTTACCAAGTACTCCTCTCCATCCTCTTATTTCAACCATTTCTCCAGGTTTATATTTTGCAGCAGGTGTAATTCTTAAATGGGGATGAAATTCACCGTCACACGAGTAACTGATCATCGGAGCTCCTTTTTTTGACGCGCCTTTTGACACAAGGATAGAGGTGCACGGAAATACTTCTGCCGATACAAATAAAACTAATAATAGAATGGTTAATCTGTAAAATTTAAATTTCATTTTGAGATCTCCTCAGGTTGTTTACACATAAGGAAGTATAGTAAGAGAAAATATTTTTGTTGTCAAAAATCATCTGGAATAGTATAGTTTCCCTTATTCATGAATGCCACATTGGAAAAACAGAATGAACAACAGTGAAAAGGAACAAAAGAAAAGTGCATTGATCGCTGCTTCACTCGCAGCATTCCTTACTCCATTCATGGGATCATCAATTAATATAGCTCTTCCCGCAATCGGTTCTGATTATCAGGCTAATGCAATCCTGCTAAGCTGGATAGCAACTTCTTATCTTTTGGCCTCGGCAGTTTTTCTGGTTCCATTCGGAAGAATTGGAGATATCAGGGGGAGAAAAAAAATTTTTATTCTGGGAATTATTATCTTCACTATATTCTCATTCCTGTGCGGGACTGCCGGTTCAGTGCAGCAACTCATAATATTCAGAATTTTTCAAGCTGCAGGAAGCGGTATGATATTCGGAACAGGAATGGCAATATTAACATCAGTTTTTCCATCAAATGAGAGAGGGAAAGCGTTCGGACTTGCGGTCTCCGCAGTTTATATCGGATTGTCGCTTGGGCCGTCAGCAGGAGGGATCCTGACTGAATACTTCGGCTGGAGAAGTATTTTTTATCTCGTTACAATTCTCGGTTTTGTAACAATCTATATAGTAACCAGAAAATTGAAAGGCGAATGGAGAGATGCGAAAGGGGAAAAATTTGATTTAACAGGGTCTATTTTATACGGGCTTGCTCTCGTTCTTATAATGTATAGTTTTCCTAAATTGAACAGCATGACTGGACTGGCTATTTTTCTATCCGGATTGCTATTTTTTATAGCTTTTATTTACTGGGAGTTGAGAATTGATTTTCCACTCCTGAATATTCGCCTGTTCAGGAAGAATACGATCTTCAGGTATTCCAACCTTGCGGCACTTATAAATTATTGTGCCACTTTTGCCGTTGCCTTTCTTTTGAGTTTTTATCTGCAATATGCAAAAGGATTCAGTCCGAAAGAAGCAGGATTCATACTAGTTGTCCAGCCGATAATCATGGCGGTTTTTTCTCCATCTGCAGGCAGACTTTCTGACAGGATTGACCCGGGAAAGGTCGCATCGATCGGGATGGCGATCTCAACACTCGGCCTTTTCGCTCTCAGTTTCATTTCAGAGGATACATCCGTCCTGTTTATAATAGGAGTACTTATTATGCTGGGGTCCGGTTTTGCTCTCTTCTCGTCGCCGAACTCAAATGCAATAATGAGCTCGGTTCAGAAAAGAGATCTTGGTATCGCATCGGGAACACTTGGGACCATGAGACTCGTCGGGCAAATGTTCAGTATGGGTATAGTAATGATGCTGTTTGCTCTTTTTATCGGTCAGGCAAAGATCGGGCCTGAGAATGTAGGAAGCCTCTTAATATCTTTAAAAATATCTTTTTCTATCTTTGCATTTCTATGTTTCCTGGGAATATTCGCATCCCTGGCACGTCAGAAGAGATAATCTTATTTTTTGTCCATTCCAAGAAGATCAAGTATAAATGCATATTCAAGAGCAGTCTCTTTATATCTTCTGAATCTGCCGGAAGCTCCGCCATGTCCGGCATCCATATTTGTATTAAGGTAGAGCGGATTATTGTCAGTTTTATTATATCTGAGTTTTGCCACCCATTTCGCCGGTTCCCAGTACTGAACCTGTGAATCATGCAGCCCGGTGGTAACAAGCATTGCGGAATAATCTTTCTTTTCTACATGATCATAAGGTGAATATGAGAGCATATATTCATAATACTCCTTTTTATTCGGATTCCCCCATTCATCATATTCAGAAGTGGTTAAAGGTATCGTATCATCAAGCATTGTCGTTACAACATCTACCCAGGGGACATGAGCAATAATACCTTTATACATATCAGGCCTCATATTAATGATAGCTCCCATAAGAAGTCCACCGGCACTTCCTCCCATCGCAAAAACCTTTGAAGGATCACCATATTTCTCATCCAGCAGGAATTTTGTGCAATCTATAAAATCATTAAATGTATTCTTCTTTTTCAAAAGTTTCCCATCCTCGTACCAGTGACGCCCCATCTCCTGCCCTCCACGGACATGAGCTATTGCATAAACAAATCCCCGGTCAATAAGACTTAACCTGTATGAACGGAAACTTGCACTCATACTTGCTCCATAGGAACCGTATCCATAAATGTAAAGAGGGTTCTTCCCCTTTTTGAATTTATCTTTTCTGTATATCAGAGACACAGGGATCTTCATGTCATCCCTTGCGGTGGCAAAATATCTTTTTGTTTTATAATTTGCAGGATCGAATCCGCCCAGGATCTTCTCCCGTTTAAGAAGTTTCCTGTTCTTAGTAACCATATTAAAATCAAATTCTGAATCAGGAGTGGTCATCGATGAGTATTTATACCTTAAAATCTCAGTATCATACTCATAGTTCCTGCCGAGATAGGCAGAATATGCCTCTTCTCCGAATTCCATAAAATATTCACTTTTATCCGCCCATTTTATTATCCTGAACCTGTTAAGCCCGTATTTTCTCTCATTGACCACAAGATATGTTTTAAAGAGATCAAAGTCAGATAGAAAAATATCATCTCTGTTTGGAATGATCTCTTCCCAATTCTCTTTCTTAGTCTTGCTCACAGGAGCAGAGACCAGCCTGAAATTTTTCGCCTTATAGTTAGTCCTTATATAAAATTTATCTCCAAAATGATCAACAGAGTACTCAATTCCTCTCTCTCTCGGATGAATTATTCTGAACTTTTCATTAGGAGAATCTGCATTTACAAATCGGTATTCAGACGTAAGAGTACTATCCGATCCGATCATAATGAATTTTCCTGATTTTGTCTTGAAAGCAAAAACGGAAAAAGTAGGATCCTTTTCATGGAATACAAGTTTATCTTTACCGGGATCACTACTCAAACTGTGTTTGAAAATTTTGAAAGATCTGAGAGTTTTATCTTTCTTCGTATAAAATATGGTCTTATTGTCATTTGCCCATATTGCAGATCCTGTTGTATTTTTGATCTCATTTTTAAGGATCTTACCCGAGACAAGATCCTTAAAATGGATCGTATATTTTCTTCTGCTTACTTTATCAACTCCATAAGAGAGGAGCTTATTATCTTTGCTTATGGAGAGCCCTCTGACATTAAAATAATTATGCCCTTTTGCCATTCTATTTACATCAAGAAGTATCTCCTCTTCAGCTTTCAGTGATCCCTTTTTCCTGCAGTGGATGGGATATTCTTTCCCCTTCTCATACCTGCTGTAATAGAAATATCCATTTTTTTTATATGGAACGGTGGAATCATCTTTCACAATTCTCCCTTTAATCTCCTTAAAGAGATTGTCCTGAAGGACTTCAGTATGTTTCATTGAATCTTTAAGGTATTTATTCTCAGCATTTAGATAGCTGATAACTTCCGGATCTTCCCGTTCTCTGAGCCAGAAGTAATTATCAATTCTTGTATCACCGAACTTGGTCAATTCTTTTTTTACCCTCTTTGCAATAGGGGGTTCTATTTTTTGCTTCACTTCATTTCCTCCCTCTGAATCAGGTTTTGAAAGTATATCTCCGGGAATAATGAGAAATAATACTGCCAAAAGAAAAACAACTCCACATTTTTTCACAACTGATCTAATTTTCATTTTCTACTCCTATTCCGGTACTTGATAAATGTTTTTAAAAATTGATTATATCGGAGTGATAAAGGAAAAGAAAGAAGATATATCTTAATGATGAAAAATACACTTATTAGTAATAAAAAAAGGCCCGCACTTTCGTACGGGCCCTGAGGATTTGAAATTCAACTTATCTATATCGTTGCACTTGCTTCATTCGAACAAGCTGACCCATCAGTTTCACAAACCTTATAAACATAAGTTCCTGAAACTCTGCCGAGATTGTCAGTAAATGAACCGGTATTATTAAAAGTTCCAATAAGAGTACCGTTTCTGTAAATATTTACCTGAGTACCTATAGCACCACTCCATTCGAGAGCAACATATCTTATACCACGTTGTTTGTAACCTGTAGCTCCGAGAACAATATCTCCACCTGAACCACCGGTTGCAACTGTTACATTACTACTGAAACTATCTGATGCACCCTCATTGTCTGTAACAATAAGAGTTACATTGTAAGTCCCGTCTGCAGCATAAGCATGTACAGGATCCTGAATCACTGAAGTGTTCCCATCTCCAAAAGTCCAGTTCCATGAAACAATCGACCCGTCTGAATCGCTACTGTCATCTGTAAATGTTGCAGTCAGATCAAGAGTTGTAAAAGTGAAATCTGCTGATGGAGGATTATTCACCGGAGTACTTCCTCCAGCTGCCATTACAGCTTCATAGGCATTAAGCCTTCCGTAACCAAAAAGATTATCCCATCCGGAAGCACCTATATCATCGGCAGTTGTTTCAAGGATATTTCTGACCTGAGAATTAGATAGAGATCCATTGCTTGCAATTACCAGGGCGGCTACGCCTGCTACATGAGGTGAGGCCATTGATGTCCCTGCATAGAAATAGTAACCTTCATCACTTCTTGAAAAGGTATTCTGGAGGATCATATCATCATAACCATCACCATCGTTATCTCCACTGTCACCACCGGGTGCGGAAATATCAATTGTTGTTCCATAATTCGAATATGATGCAAGTGTATCAAGAGATGTTGTTGCACTTACTGATATTGAATTTGTGTAGGCAGCAGGATAAAAAGCAGAACTTACATTATCATTTCCTGCAGCACAGACAACAACAACTCCATGATTCCATGCGTAATCGACAGCATCGCGAAGTATGTCGAGATCAGAAGAACCACCCAGGCTCATATTAATGACATCAGCACCGTTATCAGTAGCCCAATAGATACCATCTGCGATATCATCAAAACTTCCTGACCCTCTCTTGTCAAGAACTTTAACCGGCATGATCGTTGCATTGTAAGCTATACCTGCAACTCCCGTTCCATTATTAGTGGACTGTGCAATAGTTCCGGCAACATGAGATCCATGTCCCTCGTCATCGGTCGGGTCATTGTCATTGTTAACAAAATCCCATCCTGCAGTAAAATTCGTGTCGGCAAGATCTTCGAGACTCTGCTTGACTCCTGTATCAATAACAGCTACTACTGAACCTGAACCGGTAGAAAGTTCCCATGCATTTTCCATATCTATAATTGTCATGTGCCATTGATACTGGTACAAGGGGTCATTCGGGACAAATGTAAATGCATAAGCATATGCATTCTGCTGAACAGAAATGATCTCTGATTCCTTTTCCATAAGGTCCTTTACCGCTTTGGGATTAAGATGTTTGTAAACTACAAATTTTCCCTTTTTCTTGCTGTCTTTCTTCTTAGTAAGATTGTACTTGTCCCTGATCTTATCCTTCGTTACTTCAGTTACCCCTTGGGCATACTTTACGATAAGTTCATTGGAAACCAGCTTGTCATTCCCTTTTGTCTTGTTCACATCCCTCTTATCGAAGTCTGCGAATGTGAATGTCACCGCAAACACGAGAAATAGTGTCAGAAATAGTGACAATTTGTTTTGATGGAAAAAAGTTTTTTTCATTAATTAAGCTCCTTTATGTGGTTTAATTTGAAAGCAGTTCAGAGTCACGCAATAATCCCAGAAAAATGTTGTTTTGAATTTAATTGATCGATCCTGCGCCCGGTTATTGTCATTATAATAATATCCAATAAACTAGAATTGCATACGATATTTTGAATTACAATAAGACTTTCTGGCTAAATATAGACCTATTTTTTGTTTTTAACAATTAAGCATTTAGCACTATTGCAGTACCTCAATTTGAAAAATAAAACTATTTCTGCAATAGTATCAACCGTGATGTTTCAAGGAGGTTCCGTTTGTTCATCTCATATCTGGACTGGATCATAATCGCAATTGTAATGCTGCTCTCACTCTTCATAGGTGTTATGTCCATGAAAAAAGCCGGGAAGAATCCCGATGAATATTTTGCAGGTGGCAAGAATATGCCGTGGTGGCTGCTTGGCATCTCAATGGTTGCAACAACATTCTCAACGGACACACCAAACCTTGTAACAGATATTGTGAGAGAACACGGGGTTTCTGGGAATTGGGTCTGGTTTGCATTTCTCCTTACCGGAATGTTCACAGTTTATATATATGCAAGACTATGGAAAAGGTCCGGAGTTCTGACCGACATTGAATTCTATGAGCTGAGATATAGTGGAAAAAGTGCAGCATTCCTGAGGGGATTCAGATCTATCTATCTTGGAGTGGTCTTTAATATTCTGGTCATGGCTGCAGTAACACTCGCAGCAATAAAGATAGGCAATATCCTCCTCGGTCTCCGGCCGATCGAGACTGTTATATTTTCAGGCATTATCATTGTTATTTATAGTTCACTTGGGGGACTAAGGGGGGTCCTGATAACAGATTTTTTCCAATTCTTTCTGGCGATGGCAGGATCAATCTATCTTATGGTTCACTCGGTAAAGAAAGCCGGAGGTATGGAGAAAATAATAAACAGTGATATGGTAATAGGTAAACTAAGTCTTTTTCCTGACTTTAAAGATACCGAAACACTGGTAGCGATGTTCATTATCCCCATTGCTGTTCAGTGGTGGGCAGTCTGGTATTCAGGATTTGAGCCAGGAGGGGGCGGGTACATCGCCCAAAGGATGTTTGCAGCTAAAGATGAGAAGAATGCTCTGAACGCAACACTTCTGTTTAATATTACAAACTTTGCGGTCCGGCCATGGCCCTGGATAATAACTGCTCTTGCATCACTGGTTATATTTCCAGATCTTGCATCCTTAGCATCTGCATTTCCTCATCTTGATCCCGAACTGATCAGGAATGATATTGCTTATCCCGCAATGATCACGTTCCTTCCTCCCGGAATAATCGGATTGGTCCTCGCCTCTCTGATCGCAGCTTATATGTCTACAATTTCGACTCATCTTAATTGGGGGTCATCATATATAGTCAATGACTTTTACAAAAGATTTATTAACAAAAATACCGGAGATAGAAAACTTGTTAATATAGGAAGAGTATCAACCGCAATATTAATGATAGCAGCAAGTACACTTGCACTTTTCCTGGAAAACGCCCTTCAGGCTTTTAATATACTTCTTCAGATCGGTGCCGGCACAGGGCTTCTCTTCATGCTACGATGGTTCTGGTGGAGAATAAATGCAATAAGCGAACTTTCGGCTATGATCTCTGCACTTATAATTGCAGTATATTTTGAATTTCTACATACTACAATCGGATTTCCGGAAGCTGCCAACTGGGTTAAACTCTTATCAGCAGTGATAATAACGACTGTAGTCTGGATAACTGCAACACTTATCACAAAACCTTCTGATCCTGACTCACTATTAAAATTCTATAAAAAGTTGCAGCCGGGTGGACGGGGTTGGAACGGTTTTATAAACATGATGGCTAAAAAAGGGATCATAGTAAAAAAAGCAGATCAGAAAAAAGGTGAATTTGCACAAAAACTTTACAAGATCTTTCTCGGTACATTTTCTGTCTACTCATTCCTGTTCTCCATAGGATTCTGGGTCGAACAAAAACAGCTGTCGATGATAATATCAATTTCACTTTTCCTTATAACAACAACATTGTTGTGGAAAAATCAGAAAAACATATAATTTTATTAATGATCATCAAGGAGATAAAATGAGAACCATAGGCTTGCTGGGAGGAATGACTTCAGAGTCGTCAGCTGAGTACTACAAATTGATTAATACATTCACCCGGGAAAAATTGGGGGGGAACCATTCCGCGAAGAGTGTAATGATCTCAGTGGATTTTGGAGAGATGGAACCACTAATGGAGACCGGACAATGGGATAAACTAAAAAATGAGCTTACAAGAACCGCGGTTAGTATAGAGAAAGGGGGAGCCGACTTTCTCGTGATATGTACAAATACTATCCATAAGTTTGCCGAGAATATTGAAAGCTCATTAAATATCCCTGTCCTGAGCATAATTGATGCTACTGCTGAAAAAATAAAGGAGAAGGAATTCAGAACTATCGGACTCCTTGGAACAAGATTTACAATGGAGGAGGATTTTTATAAAGGCCGGCTTCTTGAAAAGTATGGGATAAATTCAGTGATCCCTGATGAAGCAGACAGAAAGACCATTCACAAAATAATTATGGATGAGCTATCCATTGGAATTATCAACGACTCATCAAGAGAAAAGTATGTTGAGATTATAAATAACCTTTCTCAAATGGGAGCTGAGGGTATAATTCTAGGCTGTACCGAGATCCCGCTTCTGGTAAAAAATGGCGATTGCAATATACCGCTTTTTGATACTACAACGATCCACGCCAGAGCAGCAGTAGATCACTCGCTCTCAACTTAAACTATTGAGGCAATTGCATATTTAGTCTAATTATACAATTGGCTCATAATCTGCTATATTTTCGGATATGAAAATTGGATTTGATCTAAGGCCTTTTCTTTCGGATGAGACAGGTGTAGGGGTCTATTTCAAAAATCTTCTTAATGCAATGTCAAAGATTGACACTAAAGATACTTTCTATTTACTTTCATCCTCATTCAAGGAACGGTTCCAGAAAAGAGAGCTCCCCCATTTTAAGAACATGAGATTCAAAGACTTCAGGATACCTGTATCAATTCTCAATTTTCTCTGGTTCAGATTATCTCTGCCACCTATGGGAATGTTCTTCGGGAAACAACTTGATATTACCCATTCACCGAATCCTCTGTACATACCGGGGGGAAAGAAAAAAATTATCACAATTCATGACCTCTCTTTCCTCGACTCCCCGGACCTTGCAATGCCTGAGGCAGTCAGATATTTTTCAAAACAGATAGGCAGATCGATAAAGAGAGCTGATGCGATAATTGCTGTCTCTGAATTCACAAGATCAAGAATACATGAGATCTTCGGAAAAGACGCTTATGAAAAAACATCCGTAATATATCACGGGTCGGATATCAATGAACTAGCAGAAAAAAAACCTCCATTTAATGTACCGGAAAAATACTTCCTCTTTACCGGGACTATTGAGCCCAGGAAAAACCTGACAACATTGATCAGAGGATTCTCACTTGCTAAAAAGGACCTGGAGGGGATAAAGCTGATTCTGGCAGGAAAGGATGGGACACAATCATTAGAGATCAAAAGACTAATAAATGTCTTAAAACTGGAAGAAGATGTTCTCATAACCGGGTATCTTCAAAGGGAGGAACTGAAATATCTATATCTCAATTCAGAGTCCCTTATATTCCCCTCCCATTATGAAGGATTCGGGTTACCATTGCTTGAGGCAGCATCCTCCGGTATCCCGTCTATAGCATCGGATATTGAAGTTTTCAGGGAAATTTTCCAGGAATATCCGATCTATTTTGATAAAGATGATCCTGAAAGTCTCGCAAATGCAATGATGCTTATCGCTTCAGACAAAAAACTATGTGACAAAAAAAAGATGGAAGCTTTAGAGACCGGAAAAAATTTCAGCTGGGCAAAATCGGCTGAACAGACTCTTGAACTATATGATAAGACAGGAAAACTGGGATCTTCCCGGTGAAGGGTATGGCGGGGAACTTCTTCTGCTCTTAAACTATTTTATTTTAAAGGAGAAAACATGAAAAAAATTGATCTGAAAAAACTATCTTCGATCTCTTCTGCGGAACGGGCATTCCTTACAATATACATTTCAGAAAAAAGTACAAAAGAAGATGTTGAAAAAGCACTGAACAAAAGAAAAAAAGTTTTAACAAAGGGAACGGATGATCTTGAATACTTCTCTGAGAATTATAAAAGAATCATGGATGACATTGAGAAGAACCCTGTTAAAAAAGGGAACCATGTCATTTTCAGTTGCTGGGCTCTCGATTATTATGAAAGGATCGCTCTTGAACTGCCTGTTCAGGATCTGATCCGGATAGACTCATCACCTTATATTCTTCCCCTTGCCCAATTTGAAGATGAATATGAGAATTATCTTGTAATTGCAGCTTCCAACGAAAAAACCAGGATATATATGGTTTCATGCCAGAAAACAATAAAAGAAGATGACATTAAAGGAAATATCAAGAACCATGTTAAGGTTGGTGGCTGGTCACAACAAAGATATGAAAGGAGACGCGACAAAGAATTTTCAGGTTATGTCAAAGAAATTGTAGAAAAAATTCGGGATCTGACAAAAGGGATCGACTTTCGCCGGATCGTGATCGTCGGATCCAAAGAAACTATAAGAGAATTGGTAAATGTTCTTCCTGCAGATCTGAAAAAACTTGTAGTAGGTGAAAAAGCTCTCGATATGAAGAAAAGTGAGAAGTCTGTAAATGATGAGATATTCAGTCTCCTCTGGGAGGAAGAGAGGAGAACAGAAAAAGAACTCTGGAATAAGACAAAAAGCAGATATCTTAAAGGAGAACTTGGAGTGACAGGGATTCATGATGTTCTGTATTTTACAAAAAGAGGAAGGGTTGATAGTGTCATTGTAAACAAAAATGCAGAACTGAAGGGGTTGAGGTGCAGGGATTGTGAAGAGTTGTCAACAGGTGGAACTGATGTTTGCCCGGAGTGTGGATCTTCATCTGTATTCGCGATAGATCCTGTCAATGAGATAACAGAACTGGTGAAACTCACCGGTGGAGAAATAGAGTTTGCAAATGAGATCGAGGAACTGAAAGAAGCAGGAGATATCGCCGCTATTTTAAGATATTAACTTCTTTATTATTTTTTATTCCGGCTTCTCTGGCATGAGCAACCTTACAGAATGAATCTACCCATTTATCAAGAGAACCTGTTTCCAGGTAAGTGTGAGCGGGACACCAGAGACACAGATTAATTATATTACAAGAATGGCACTTTGAATGGAATTCTGGGTTATCGGATCTTGCATCCAAAACCCTCGGAACAAAATTCTCCCAGGCATCTTTTAAACTCCCCTTTCTCAGGTCATATATAAAGTCAGGGTGCCATAATGAAGAACATAAACGGAATATCCCTTCCGGACTGACAGTAAAACTACTCTGGCCGACACCGCAATGAAAAAGGTGATCACAATTATGATGCCCGTCACCTTCAAAAATAAATTCGCCACAATTCTCTTTAAGATCGGAAGACCTTTCCGGATCATCCTGTTCAAGTTCAACTATTTCATCAGGAGTCAGCCTTTCACTTTTTATTTCTTCATTCCTGACCGGGTCCCTGTCATATCTTAGATGAAGCAAAGGGTCAAATTTGTAATAATCACCGGTTTTCTCTCTGCAGAATTCAGCAATCTTCTCAAACTCATCAAGATTGGACCTTAATGCCATTGTTTTAAGTCGTATTTTAAGACCACTATCCAATAACAGGTTCAGGCCCTTCATAAATTTTTTAAATGTTCCCGGAACTCTGCTTACACGCTCATATGTTTCCTCAGTTATACCGTAAACAGTAATCTCAATTTCCCTTGGAGGATACTTTTTAAATAATTCAATATGATCTTCCGTGATAAGGCAGGCGGAAGTAAAAACAGAAACCAGCAATCCTTTTTTCTTCAACATCATATATATATCTGAGAAGTCTTCTCTTAATAAGGGTTCTCCTCCGGAAACAAGACACCATAGGGCACCGAGCTCAACTGCCTGATCTGCAATATTTTCCAGTTCTTTTAATGATAGCTCTCCGGATTTAGCATCTTTATCGCCGGGAGGCAGATTAATATAACAATGACTACAATTATTTGAGCACCGGGCTGTGATCTCCAGATCGAATGAAGCCAATACCCTTTTTTTATTCAATTTTTCCCAGAGAGGAAAATCTTTCAAATCTGAAATTTCCGAATGATCTTTTTCCATTTAATTATGATCTTTTTCTCATTTTAAACACAATTCCTGCAGCTCTTCGTCTGATGACCAAATAAAAGTTGTAAAAAAAGAAATGAATACTATTTAATATATTGTTTCCTGAGGTAGTAAGTACATTAACCGGCTTGCCATTCCGGGTTACAGCATCAACAACCCCGTGGATCATATCCTGTTCTATCCAGCCGTCAGATTCATATTGATTGTCACCTCTGAGAAGAAATCTCTGTCCCTTTTTTTTTATAATTCGGTGGACAACAACCTGTGAATCCGGATTTTTTCTGTACAGAACAATATCCCCTTTGCTTATACCTTGAGGGGATACCCGGGATACTTTTATTATATCATTATTCCTGATCGATGGTTTCATACTATAACCTTTTGCTTTAAATCTTAACGATCCGCCCTTTTCCTGGACATCATTCAAAAGTTTAAGTAATTCATCCCCTGTCAGAACAAATTCACCCGATTCTGAATATATATCCATATAATAATCCTCAGACTGCTTCTATCATATTCCTTGAAAGTAATTCTTTCAAAAATCCAGTCACATCATCTGTTATTTCGTTTTTATCACTCTCATATTTCTTTCCAAGCAGATCAATTATCTCCTGAACACTATTTGTTCCGTCAAGATAGCCCCAGACCGCCTTACCTGTTTCATTCAGAGAGAATAGCTCATCTTCCGAATCCCCTATCCCGGCAGTGAGAGGTACTATTATGATCTCTCCCTCGATATCTCTTGATACAACATTTTCGGTCAAACGGTATTTTAAATTTTTATCTATCTCTGTCATTGCCTTTTTCCTCCAGTTTTTTAATCCTTTTCTTCCAGTCTGTTACCTCCCAACCTTTCTCGTCGCCTTTCAGTAATCCGAGATCCTGTGCCTCCTTGTGAGCAACATTACATAAATATTCCACGGGTGAATCAAATGTACCGCTCTCACTCCATGCACGGGAGGGGCATTGCAGGCATAACCCTTTTAAAAAGCATTTACTGCACTTTTTTAAATATTCCGGGTTTGTAGCTTTAGTATTCAGTTTCTTCGGAAAAAACTCAAAAACAGCCTCTTTTATAGTTCCGGTTTTAAGATCGTATGAATACTCATCTGCTTTAAGGGTCAGGCATGGATGAATAAATCCGTAAGCATCAACACTACCAGATTGTCCTGCTCCACAGGAAAACAATTCCGGTCCCGGAGGACCAATGAATTTAGTCATAAACTCTATTTTTGATTTGGTTAATTTTCTATTTTCAGAGTATATTCCAATAGGATCATCAGGTGTATTTCTGAGAGAATCAATCATCCTATTCTTTGAATTTGAATCTCTCCTTTCTCTCAGTTCGAAGTTAGAAGAGTATGAAGGAGGCTGATCCATCCACGGAAGTGTAGATGCCCAGGACTCGAACTCTTCTTTTTCCGATATGTTATCAGAAAGAAGAATTCCCTTTACAACAAAAGGAATATTAGACTTCAAAAGCAAATCTATGCCTGAATGGAACTCTTCATAAGAACCGGGGACACGTGAAATTTTTTCATATGACTCCCTGCTCATCCCGTAAACACTCACCTCTAATTTTTCCATTGGCGGGAATTCTGATAACATTTTTGATATTTTTTCTGTAATCTTTCTGGCATTGGTGAAAATTATTACTTTGATCCCCAGCCTTCTTGTAAACATATAGAGATCAGAAAAATCTTCTCTCAATAATGGTTCCCCACCAGTAAAACGGATCTTCATAACTCCGAGATCAGCAGCCTCCTTTATAACCCTTTTCCACTCAGATGTATTTAGTTCCCTTTTTTGTTCCGGAGAATTTTCCGGAATATTTATACTGCAATGGATACAATTATTATCACACCTTTCAGTAAGTTCAATATCGAGATGACCGATCGTATGTGATCCTCGGGAAAAGAATCCACTTTCATGGGGCTTTACCTTTTCTACAAATTTAGATCTGTCCATCCTTTGTATCCCGATCAATTGATCTTGTGAATTCTCTTACAACCTGTCCTATATCTCCGCTCTCATCAAATTTTATTATATAAGCGGGGACTTCTTTAACAAGTTCTTCCACCGTTCCCAATGTCTTTTCCCACCAGTCAGCAGTTATCAGCGGCTGCATTATCCTGGGTAATAATCTTGAAATGATTTCTTTTATATCTGACAAGGGTTCAATCCGGTTAACTTCCGCCTTCTCTAAGAATAGTATTGCTTTCAGAGGGGCTTCAATATTTGAGACTTCCTCAATTTCACCATGGCTCCAGTTACCATAAATTCTGAACTTTTTTTTCCACTTTCTGATAATTATAAATTCATCACAAAGCAATTCGCCTTCATCTTTTAATAATTTTGCTATTGTAGATTTCCC
>DBOL01000039.1 GCA_002299555.1 Candidatus Aminicenantes bacterium UBA647 | reverse complement strand
GTTGGGCAACCCAACCCCTACATCCGATTTTATAATTATCCCATGAAAATGATTCGGCATCACCACAAAAGAATCAATTTCAAATTCAGGATAATTTTCAGGTATTTGCATCCAAATCTTTGATACCATCTCCCCTGCTGGATTTCTCACCATATTTCCATCAATTATTTTCCCCAGCAGATGTTCCCGGTCCTTCACACATACCGTAACAAAATATGCTCCAGCCCGGGAATAATCGTATCCCTTCAATCGAATGGATCGTCTGTTATTTATATATGGATCAAAAACCATAAAATTATATTACACATTTTTTACACTATTTCAATAATATTCGGTAGTTGTGATTTGTGTATGGCCAGGGTTTCTTTTAATGAGATCAGATATCCTCCCCGCTAAAAGAGGTCGAGCCTAGGCTAAGATTTCAATAAAGAGTCAAACGTAGATTTACCCCCTTTATAATTTGACATTTTATTTGATATATAAATAATGATTTGTGCATATTGAGGTGAAGGTGAAAAAAAAAACAGATCCTTTTGATAAAGATTCTAGGGGGCGCACATTTCTTTTTCATGCTGCAGAAAGTGGTGACCTGGAGAAAGTTCGGAATATAATATACAGTCTCGCCGGCACCGGACTTTCCTGCCAGAGACTCAGCTTGATCAATATCCTTGATTCATCAGGGGTAACTGCAGGTGAAATCGCAGCAAAAGCCGGACACAAAGAAATTGCCGACCTGCTGAAAAGTGAACAGATGCGGATGGAATTCTTTGAGTAATCAATTAATGATAAATTGAAGTCTCCCCGCCCTCAATATATTTCTGACGATATTCTATTCCATTTATCAAAGATTATTTTACCCGATGTTTCTAATTCAATTTCACAAGTTTTGTTTTGGGCAGACGCGAGGCCTGCCCCTACGGAGGATTCCAAATTTCAAAGCACAGTCCCCGCAAGGTTTGCACATAAGGGCAACACATCATATCTTTTTAAATTATTATCAAACTTTTAAATAAATTTTTCATTGGATTTGTATATTTGTTTTGAACATGTTAATCATCTTAATTAATAATTATTTTCACGAGTATTATTAAAAATTGCTTATAACGAGTTTGAAAATTAAACACTTAATTGAAATTTTTAAAAGGATTATGAAAGTTGAGAGTTATTAATTCTGATATATTCCGTAAAGGAATTCACGGCATTGAGCATAATTTCCGTGTATTGATAATAGTGAGAAAAATCTGCTCAATTGAAAATATTACTAATGATATTAAAGAATTACTGGAGTTTTGTGCAATTTTTCATGACATCGGAAGAATTAATGATGGAATAGATGATTCCCATGGTCTGAGAAGTATAAAAAAATTAAATGAAAATGATTATTTTGGATTAAATGCACTCAATGTCCCCTTGACCCGATTCATTATTGAGAATCACTGCATTAAAGACAATACTGCAATTGCTAACATCGACAAATATGATATTAAAAACAAAGAGGAAGCAACTTTTTTGTTCAAGGTTTTTAAAGATTCTGACAACCTGGATCGGGTTCGAATAGGTGATTTCGATTCATCATATCTCAGGTTACCTAATTCACCCAAATTAATTAAGTTTGCAAATGAAATTTATCATAAATATACTGACAGAAAATTGATTGAAAATGAAATTCTTTCCTGGATATCTTCAAGAGTAAACTGGTAATTGAATGACGAACTTAAAAGGATTTATTGAACCGTTCCCCTTCCATAAGCGCTTTTTAGAATCGCCTTTTGGTTGTTATAGTTGTATGTCTCAGGGTTTCTTTTAATGAGATAAGATCTCCTCAATGCATCAAATCAAGATTTGACCCCTTTATTTATCTCTCAAAATTAATAATAAAGTACTAAAAAATATGTTTCAATGTAAAACGATAAAAATTCTTCCAATTGATCATTTTTTGATTGTTTCGGCTCCGAAATGTCCAATAATTGGGAACTTTCGGTCAAAATTTTGGATTTTGAATTGATTTCAGGTCGAGGCAACTAGTTTATCCAACTGCACAACAATCCCCTCCGGGGTCTTTTCATTGATTCCCTCTGCTACTTCTTCTGTCATCTTTTTTGCATGATCCATCTCTTTAATACTGATAAGATATTTGATCAGCATGATCATCCCCTGGTCAGATATTTTTTCCTTGGGGAATGTTTCTCTCATCATGTCAAAATAATGCATGGCTGATTCAGGACGGCCTTTTTTCAGCTCATGTTCTATATACTTTTTCAGATGGATGAGATTATTCACATTGTCCAGGTAATACCTTCCGAGGATCCAGAGTTGCTCGATCATTTCCGAATTCCTGGGATATTTCGGAACATCTTCTTTAAGTTTCTCATAAGCTTCGCTTTTTAAGCCCTTTGTGATCATTTCACGAATTTCAACATATCTTTTATATCCCCTATCCATATACGTAAATTCTGCATCCAGTTTTGGTTTAAGCACCTTCTTCTCAACCTTTATAATTTTCATTATTATTACAACGAGAATTCCGAATACAAGGCCACTAAAATGTGCCCAATATCCGGTGCTGGAACCCCCATTGTATGAAGCATCCTGAATCTTTGCATAAATGAATTCCCTGCCAACCTCAAATATTACCATCATCCATCCGGGGACAGTAAAGGTTCCGAAAGAGAACAATCCTCCTCCCCACCATATAAACCTGACCTTCTCATTCCAGAACCGTGCAAGGAATGCACCTATCACTCCTGAAACAGCTCCTGAAGCTCCTAAAGAATAAAGGTTGGTTGTCGGATGGATAAGGTCAGATCCTATTGTAGAAAATAAACCGCAGAGAATATAAAAAATAAAATAAAACTTGTATCCCCATAATTCTTCCAGAAATGCTCCTACAAAGAAAAAGAAAAGCATATTAAAAAGCACATGTCTCCAATCTGCATGTAAAAAAAAGTGAGAAAAATGGGTGAAGAATGTACTTTCAGTTCTTTTATAACCCCACCTTTGCCAGGATAGTTGCCTTCTCTGACCTATAATATCATCAATAAATCCATCAAGTTTTACCCTTGCCTGATCAACAATTTCATTTTCCGGAAAAACATAGGTACGACTTTCTCTATACCAGTCATATTGCTCTATTTTTTTTCTAAATGGTTTATATTTCTTGTAAGGGATAAAGTTTCTGGCAAAAGGGAAATATGGATGATCCATATAAAATTCAATATATTCATCCTGCAGCTTATCTATTTTTTCAAGAATCGGTCTATCATAATTTGTTACCATTGCATGGATAAAGATGCACACTATTATTATAAAGATTGTTACCCAGGGCATACGCCTGAAACTGAATCCATCTTTACCGATTGGAAGGATCATTGTTTATTTTACCTCCTTTAGTTCACAGAACAAAGCCATCAGCATGAATTCTACGTAGTTTTAACGAAGTAGAATCAGCCGTTAGCTTCAGCCGGAAGGACATTTGCAGGACTGCGTTTTGAGGCTAATTACCAGTAATATAAGAAATGTAAAAAATGGTCATAACGAGCTCTTATCAATAAATCGAAGGTTTGAGGAGGCCTGCATGGCGGAAACTAATTTCCGACACGCTCACCCTTCAGGGATCATTTTTTCATCAATTATATAGGCTGTTCCCACTACTCCAAAAAATAACAACAACTGGATTTCTCTAAATAGTCCCAAATGTGTGTCAACTTGAATTATTTTACGCTTCATCTAATCATAATTTTCAATAATTGAAAATATTTTTTGTATAATATATAATTAAATATTAACGTAACAAGGAGTGAGAATGAAAACAAAAAATATCTTTAATATTTTCTTTATCATCACCATAGGTATATTTTTAACAGGGATCACCTCCCCCGATCTGGTTGCAGGGGAAAAATTTGCTCCTAAAGTAAAACTCCCGAGCAACATGAATGACAGAGCTTTGTGGGCGCCTGTTGTAAAAAACTGGAAAGTTCCGTCAAAATCAGAGGTTGGTATCCCGGCATATGAGGGATCATTTATTGTCAGCCTGAAAGTAGCCAGTCACATGACAGCCAATGGTGTGAAATACAACACTCTCCCCACGATCATACTGGCGACGACTGATGACCCTGCAAAAGTAACTGCATTCTATAAAGTCAAGTTAAAAGACTGGAAATACAAAAATGATTGGAAAATGTTTGACGTATTCTGGAAGGACGGTAAAAAATTTAACAGCATGGATATCAGAGACAATGCTACCCGGCCAAACATTATAATCCAAAAAGCAGGAATACCCTATCTGGAATATATGCCCAAGGCAAAATCTGTTATCACCATTGTGTATTAACAGATATTAGTACAAGGGGGCAGTTCACAGTTTTGAGCCCCAGCCTATCAGCCGTAAGATTCTGTAGGGACAGGTCCCTGTCACACTCTATATAGCACTGGTGATTCTATGCCTGCCCGGTTCTGTAATATATGCAGAAATGGGCGACCATTGTAGGGGCGGGCCTTGCGTCCGCCCCAATCCTGCAATATCCCCGTCATCAGGGTAGACGCGAGGCCTACCCCTACACCCGATCATATCAATCTCCACACATCACCATTATCAACAAAATTATGATCCACCAGAATCCGGCAAGACTCAAAGCTTTCTCGATCCTGTAATTGCCTTTTCTTTTTTTTACAACATAATTGTTATCATCCTGAAATTGATGTTTTCACTAATGATCTTAATCGCATGGGCTTTATTCAGAAATTCGACTGGCAAAGGATGAACAAAATTTTAAGAAGAAAGGGAAAGGAAACTCAATTGGGATTCTTAATAAAAAACAGAACAAAAAAATGTTTAATTTATCTTAAAAAGTTACAATATTAATAATTACTAAAAAAGGAGAACATATGAAAGATTTATATATTGAAAAAATATATGAAATTCTAAAAAAAGTTGGAATAAATTTTCCAAATACTGATCTATATAATGAAGGATGGATGTTGAAACTGGTTTTAGACTGGTTCTCTGAAAAAAATGACTTAAAACATCATTTATCAGTGCCTAAAGATGGGAGTTGGTATTCTGAAGCACTATTACCTTCAACATTTCTTGATAAAGGACCAAATAAAAATAGTCTTGCTGAGGGATATACACATGCAGATGGAGTCATTGGACATTTTCCGACTTTCGGAGAAAACACAGATAATAAAGGTGAATTAGTTTTAAATAATAATGCTTCGCACTTTAACATCATTGAAGCGAAAATGTTTAGCAATCTTTCTAAAGGAGTGACTCATTCCCCAAAATATAATCAAGCTGCACGGAATGTGGCATGTATAGCTGAAGTTTTATATAGATCAATGTTAAAACAAAAGAAGAAAAATTTCATGGAATTTCTAAAAGAATTTAGTTCTTTAGGTTTTTTTGTTATTGCTCCTGAAGATCACATTAATAGTAAAAAATGTAATATTAAGAGATTTACAAATAATGATTCGATTAAAAAAAGAGTTGAAATGAGAGTATCAGAGTATAAAGGTGAAAAAGATGATTGGCTAAATAAAATATTTTACAAACTCATGGAACAATCTAATTTTAAAATAAAAATATTAACCTGGGAAGAAATAATAGAATTTATCAAAATACATGATAAAGACTCAGGAAACCAAATTGAGAAATTTTATGAAAAGTGTTTAGAATTCAACAACAAAGAGAATAATTAATAACAAAGTAAAGATGTTTTTCTCACTTAGTTTTTATGAACAAGAAACTTGATGATCTGCTGTCCGAGACAATTTATCTCAAGGGGCAAAGGCATTTCACCCAAATTCTATTTCGATATATATATATTCGGGTTGGGCAACCCAACCCCTACA
>DBOL01000037.1 GCA_002299555.1 Candidatus Aminicenantes bacterium UBA647 | reverse complement strand
GTATTTCAAAGGGGATGAATGGAAGGTATTTGATATTTTCGTTGTCGGCGGTGCTTTGGGGCATGTTTTCGGAAGGCTTGGATGTTTTTCCGCCGGGTGCTGTTACGGTGTCCCCACCGAATTGCCATGGGGAATTAAATTTCCTTTTCATGGCGGGGAACCCCACCTGTTCTCCAATACATTTGTTCATCCTACCCAGATATATGAGGCAATTTTAAATTTGATCAATTTTCTTTTCCTCCTGCTGATATGGAGAAGGAAAAAATTTGATGGCCAGATTCTTTCACTTTACCTGATCAACTACGGCATAATAAGATTTATCGTTGAATTCCTGAGGAATGATGGAGGGAGAGGATATTTACTTGAAGGATCATCAAAATTTTCAAGTTTATCGATCCCTCAATTGATAAGTGTTTTGTTAATCATAACCGGAATCATTATCTCAAATATTAGAAAAAAGACAATTTGATCTAATTGTTGAAACATTTCAAAAACTTGATTATTTTTTTTCATAGTGATATTAAACTAGATTGGTATAGTTTAATATGGAGGAAATAAATGAGAAATTCAAAGACGAATCGATTTTTATTAGGTATTACAATCCTTTTTTCAATCTTTCTTTTTCAGGGGTCGGATTCAGAATCTTGCGGGGGGTCCGATTCCTGTTCTGATGAAATTTTAAATACAGCTTTCGGATATGTAAATATATATAATCATACGGTATTTAAACTTGATGTCTCAATTTTTCCTCTGGGAAACCTTAATGGTCCTACATACGGTAGGTCTGTTGGTGCCGGACAGATTGGTATCAGAGTGGCTGTAGAAGCGGGATATTATGGTGCATGGGCTTATAAGGTTGTGAATGGGATTAAATTAAATACAAAACCATCAAATGTAATGTATTTTAATTTAAAACAGGGTGAAACTGTCACCTATCATGTGTATTAGGTTATAGGGGGAGTATTAATCATGAAAAAAACAATAATATTTATTTTAACAATTTCGATCACAACAATATTATTTTTTGCTGAGGAAGTAATTAAAATTAAGGTCATAGCTCCATCTGCAAATGTCAGGGCTTTGCCCAACCTTAAAGGTGAAATAATAGGGAATGCCAGTGAGGGGGAGATATTCAGTGTAGAAAAGAAGGAAGGTGACTGGTATAAAATTCTGTTTCAAATAAAAAAAAATAAATTCGGGTATCTCCATTATGTAACAGTAAAAGAGATATTCGGTGTCAGCAAAAAAACAAAAACTCCTGAAAAAAAGATAGATAAAAAAGAACTTACTAAAAAGAAATCGAAAAAGCGCAAACCAAAAAAAATAAAAAGGAAGAGAATAGGACATCAACAGGAAAAACTTTTCTCCGGTATTTTCCTCAAGGGTGGATTCATGACATCTCCTTCGGGTGTCGGTCTCGGAGAAAGCTGGATATCCGGTATCGGCTTCGATAGCTCTATCGGTAAATATTTAACATGGGGATTTGAATTACAGCCATATACAAGATCAATTACCATACCCGCTATTTCAACAACATTTTCTTCTATAGCAGGAAATGTTTTCCTTAATATAAAGGGCGGAATTAATATGGGGAAGATAATCAATGCCCTCAGATCTATGAACCTCTACCTCGGAGCAGGTGCAGGTACACAACTTTTGTATCAAAGTGTTAAATATTCAGGTGCATCAGATAGTGAATTTATGGCAAATTTTATGTGGCATATATTATTCGGGGCAGAATTTGATATCGGAAAACTTAATCTCATTGTTGAATGGCAATTTGATAAAACAATAGTAAAAAATCTTGACCCCTCAACCGTTTCAACGACATTTTTGATGTTCGGAATAAGGTTCTGATTGGAGGAGTAACTAATATTGATAAAATTCTGAATTCCGGCCAGGAAACAACTATTTGGGGGGAAGCTGGTGTATAACATATTTTTGTCCGGAGTAAATTCAAAATAATTTTTTTTTAAAACTTTTCTGCTACTTACACGTCTATTAATATTAGGAGAAGCAGATGAAGAAAATTATTGCACTAATACTGATCTTGATGTTGTTCACTGTATTTCAATATTCGAAAAAAAGTGATGATAAAGAAAAATGGGTGTTTAAACAGAAAACTGAGGTTGCAAAAAGGATCTCAGATAGAATAATCATCGATGGAAAACTAAGTGAAAGTTCCTGGCAACGGGATCCTATCACTGGTTTTACTCAGGATGATCCCGATCAGGGAAAACCGTCAACTGAGAAAACAGAGGTCTGGGTGGGATATGATGATAATGCAATTTATATTGCCGCGAGAATGTATGATTCTGAGCCCGATAAAATAATAAGCCTTCTGGCCAGAAGGGATAATTTTGTCGAAGCGGACTATTTTTTATTTTATGTAGATCCTTATTATGATAAGAGAAGTGGATTCAAGTTTGCAGTCAATCCTTCCGGGTCCATAGCTGACTGGACAATATATAATGATGGCTGGGATGACAGTTCCTGGGATGGAGTATGGGAAGCAAAGACAAATATAGATGATAAAGGGTGGACAGTAGAGATGAGGATCCCTTTTGATCAGTTAAGGTTTAAAAAGAAAAGCAATGGTGATGAGTACACATGGGGATGTAATTTCAGAAGATATGTGAGAAGAAAAAACGAGATTGCCACATATTCCTGGATCCCGAGAACAGAGAATGGCCAGGTATCACATTTTGCAAAATTAACCGGAATAAAAGGGATAAATCCCTCCCGGTTATTTGAGCTTAATCCCTATTTCATAAGTAAGGCAAATTTATCACAGGCAGAGGAAGGTAATCCGTTCCGGACAGGGTCGGAATATGGTGCCAATGCAGGGGTCGATCTGAAGTACGGACTGACCAGCAGCCTTACGCTGGACCTTACTGCCAACCCGGATTTCGGCCAGGTGGAAGTAGATCCGGCAGTTATAAACCTTAGTGCTGCTGAAAGTTACTATTCAGAAAGGAGGCCATTTTTTGTTGAGGGTTCACATATCTTTAGTTTCGGAAATGGTGGTGCGTCTGATAATTGGGGGGCAAACTGGGGCAATCCGAGGTTTTTTTACAGCAGAAGGATCGGAAGGTCTCCTTCAGGATCCATAGATACGGACGGGTATACAGATTACCCCGAATGGACCAGCATATTAACTGCAGCAAAGTTGAGTGGAAAGATCGGGAATGGATGGAGCCTTGGTGTGATGACCGCTTTCACACAACGTGAATATGCACAGGTCGATCTTGATGGTGTGAGATCCGAAGGTGAAGTGGAACCCTTTTCGAACTATACAGTTGTAAGGGCACAAAAAGAGTTTAATAAAGGGAAACAGGGGCTGGGATTCATTGCAACATCAGTATTAAGAAATACCAGTAATGAGGATCTTG